>CAIYIP010000402.1 GCA_903926285.1 uncultured Gammaproteobacteria bacterium | reverse complement strand
CCCCAGGAACTGCATATCAGTCACAGCCTGCGCAAGGCTATTCGCAGCTGCCCTTTTGAGCTGACCAGCGACCAGGCCTTCGCGCAAGTTGTCGCCGCCTGTGCTGCTCCCCGCAAAGGTGCCAACGGCACTTGGATTACTGAAGAAATGGAAAGCGCATACCTGCGCCTTCACGAACTCGGCTTTGCTCATTCGATAGAAGTCTGGGACAACGAATCACTGGTGGGTGGTTTGTACGGTCTGGCACTAGGGAAGGTGTTTTTCGGAGAATCCATGTTTAGCCGCAAGAGCAATGCCTCAAAAATCGCCTTTGTCCATGTTGTGCGCACCCTGGCAACAGCTGGCGTGCAATTGATTGACTGCCAGGTGGCCAATCCTCACCTCGAAAGCCTTGGAGCACGGACCATTGCACGCGACGAATTCATGGGTTTTTTGCCGGCTTGCGCGAAAGTTCCCAAGCCAGCATACTGGCCCTACAATAGTAATTCGACCTTTTCCGCCAGGACGCTGGCATGATCTCTCTCAAAGATCTTCGACTCTACACAACGCAATCCCATGCGTGCAGCTATCTGCCTGAACAACAGGCACAAACCCTGTTTATTGACCCCGAATTCAAGGTGGATCGCGCCCACAATACCCGCCTGTCGGAGCTAGGTTTCCGCCGCAGTGGCAGCCATGTTTATCGCCCCAACTGCAAAAATTGCCAACAGTGTGTTTCCTACAGGGTACTGGTGCAAAAATTTGTACCAGGCCGGCGCTTTAACAGGGTATTGCGACAGAATGAAGATTTGACAGTGGCAGCAGTACCCGACATTGGCGGGGATGCATATTTCAATCTCTACCAAGATTACATAAGCGAGCGCCACGGCAATGGTGATATGTATCCTGCCACGCGCGAGCAATACGCTTCTTTTCTGCTGAATCAGTGTGCAGGCACTTGTTATTTTGCAATTCGCTGCGAGGGGAAACTTATCGGATTAATGGTAAGCGACCTGCTGGAAAACGCCGTTTCCGCTGTATATACCTTTTTTGATCCGGCCGAGGAAAAGCGATCACTCGGCACCTTTGCGATTCTCTGGCAGATTGCTGAAGCAAATCGCCTTGGACTTGACTACCTGTACCTTGGCTACTGGATTCGTGATTGCCAGAAAATGAAATACAAAATCGAATTTCAGCCTGCCGAAATGCTCGTCAGACAGCGATGGATGAAAATTACCTGAAACTTTAGCCACTGCCAGGGAAAGGGGCGCGAATCTTTGCCATGCGCACGGAATTCAGGCAGAATGCGCGCCTTCAAGTATCAGCCGGATCAAGGCAAACCCTGCATGGCAAAAGAAGACCAAATTGAAATGGAAGGTGAAGTGATAGACACACTTCCCAACACCATGTTTCGTGTCCAACTGGAAAATGGCCATGTTGTGACTGCGCACATCTCAGGCAAGATGCGCAAAAACTACATCCGTATTTTGACTGGCGACAAGGTCAAGGTAGAACTTACTCCGT
>CAIYIP010000401.1 GCA_903926285.1 uncultured Gammaproteobacteria bacterium | reverse complement strand
TAACGGGATACTCACAGCCATGCAATCTGTCTACTCCATTGATGGTGATCGTCGCACTGCCCTCACCACTGATATCAGCTCCCATTGCGCGCAGGCACAGCGCAAGGTCCACCACTTCTGGTTCTCTTGCCGCATTCTCGATAATCGTCTGGCCACTCGCGAGTGTTGCAGCCATCATGATATTTTCGGTGCCGGTTACTGTGACGATATCCATCAGGATGTGCGCACCCTTAAGACGCGTGCCGTTGGTGTTCGCATTGATGTAGCCATTTTCGACTGTGATTGTGGCGCCCATTTTTTTCAATGCTGCCAGATGCAGATTCACAGGCCGGCTGCCAATAGCGCAACCACCAGGCAGCGCCACATGCGCTTCGCCATAATGCGACAACATCGGACCCAGCACGAGGATGGAAGCACGCATCGTTTTCACGAGCTCGTAGGGTGCATTGAAATGTTTGATGGTGCCGCTGTTGATTTCCACCTTGAGCTTTTCACCCACAACTGATTCAACACCCATGCAACCAAGCAATTCGAGCATGGTGGTAATGTCGAACAGATGCGGGAGATTACCAATGGTTACAACATCACTGGTCAGCAGTGATGCTGCCATGATGGGCAGTGCGGAGTTTTTGGCACCAGCAATGCGAATTTCGCCATTGAGCTGTATGCCACCCTGAATCACTAACTTATCCACAATTTCCCCTATGCCTGTGTGCCCGACGTTGCTTCATCGGGTGTTTTTAAATTCATGTTTACGGCATGGATGGCACCACTGGCTATGTGGTCATTCAATACGCGATAAATGACTTGCTGACGTTTGACGCGGTTCAGACCCACAAAAATGCTGGATATTACCTGCACCTGATATTTGCCTTCGCCACCTTGGACTTCTATATTTGCATTTGTGATAGCTGCGTTCAGCAACCGTGCAATTTCTGTTGTACTCATTGCCATGTGTTACCCATTCTGGTCTGCTTGAAATCCTGTTACTGCGATGCTTTTCACTTTGATACTTTTACTACTGAGATACAGCGGCAGCCCAGCTATCTATCACCCTGTCTATGTCGAAGTTGTTGCTTATCATCATGCTGTCGAACTGCGAATAATATTGCCTGCGCAGATTAACGCCTTCTATATACAGGTTTTTAAGCTTCCATACACGAGCTGAATTCCTGAACATGGTGTATTGCACTTCAAACTTGCCGCCGCTATCGTCGACGATATTCATGGCGACGTTGGCATTGTCAGGATCACTGGAAGGTTCGGCAGCTGGAATAATTTCAAAAACAACACCGCCATAGGACGCAAGGGCGTTACCGTAAAATTCCACTAGCGATGACCTGAATACTTCGGCAAAACGATTCATCTGTTCGTCTGTGGCACCGTTGGGACCAGTACCATATTTCGCCATGACACCACGCGCAACTTCTTTGAAATCGACAAATTCGACCAAGGCTGTTTCAACCCCGTCGAAGTAAGCCATTTTGTCAGTCTCGAACAAAGGCTGAATCGTTTTTATTTCATTGAGCAGTTCGCTGATATAGGTATGCACGGCGACTTCGGCAGTGATTTCGCCTGCCATTGCTTCCGCAGCCTGCGCACTCAGCGACGCAACAGAGCCAAAAAATACAAACATACCAAACAATAAATGCAAATAACGCGACATAAAATATACCTCTATCGGCACAATGCCTTATGGCTGTCTGGAGAAAACTTGAGATATGAGGCAAGGCATTTTACCCGAAAGCAGGTTGCGACCCAACACCAACCGTCATAACATCAACGCAATATGAATATCTGCCCTGCCTCATGACATCCAATCCGCTTATTCGTACAGCCCTCAATACAATCATCCTGCAATACGAAGCTGTTGGAGCCTTGCGTGAGCGCATTAACGACGACTTTGTCAAAGCCTGCGAGCTGATTCTGGCTAGCAAAGGCCGCGTCATTGTTATGGGTATGGGTAAATCCGGGCATATTGCTAACAAAATTGCGGCAACCCTTTCCAGTACCGGTACACCTTCCTATTTTGTGCATCCCGCTGAAGCCAGCCACGGCGACATTGGGATGGTAGCGCGTGACGACATCATTCTTGCATTATCAAATTCCGGCACAACACCTGAGCTGCTGGCACTGCTTTCAATTATCAAGCGCAAGGGCGTAAAACTTTTGACGTTGACGGGTAATCCGGCCTCTGAACTGGCCCGGGCCGCTGATGTGAATCTGGATGCAAGTGTCGAGAAGGAAGCCTGCCCACTTGGTCTGGCGCCAACAACCAGCACAACTGCTGCGCTGGTGCTTGGTGATGCACTTGCGATGGCCCTGCTCGAAGCTCGTGGTTTTACTGCCGAAGACTTTGCGTTTTCACATCCTGGTGGCAATCTTGGACGACGTCTGTTGCTCAAGGTGGCTGACATCATGCACAGCGGCGCTGCAATCCCAACGGTAACTGAGGACACCCTCATCAGTAATAGCCTGTATGAAATGACGTCAAAGAAACTCGGCATGACAACAGTAGTTGACAAGACAGGTACGATCACCGGTGTCTTTACCGACGGCGATTTGCGCAGGGTGCTGGATAAAGGCCAGGATATTCGCAGCACTCACGTGGCTGGTGCCATGACACGGGGTTATAAAACCATTGCAGCATCGTCACTCGCTTCTGAAGCTGCGCGCATGATGCAGGACAATTCAATCTACAATCTTGTGGTAATGGACCATGACCATCTGGCTGGCATCATTACCATGCATGACCTTCTGCGCGCCAATGTAGTCTGACGCAATGACTGTGAAACACAATATGAATACACAACCCAATCTTGATGAAATCCACTCACGCGCACGTGCGATAAAATTGCTGGCACTTGATGTTGATGGCGTGCTTACTGACGGCAAGCTCTATTTCAGCAACAGCGGCGAAGAGATGAAATCTTTCAGCACGCTAGATGGTCAGGGCATTAAATTGCTGCAGAGCTCCGGCGTGGTAGTTGCCCTGATTACTGCGCGCTCTTCACAGCTCGTCAGTAATCGTGCCAGCAACCTTGGCATTCAATACGTGCTGCAAGGCAGCGAAAACAAACTGGAAGCATTGACCGGCATCATGCAAAAACTGGCGCTGGATTTTGCGGACGTTTGTTATGTTGGTGATGACCTTCCCGACCTTGCCTGCATCCGCAAGGTTGCCTTGGGAGTTACGGTACCCAACGCCCATTGGCTTATCAAGAAGATGGCTTTCTGCTGTACCACGCATGGTGGCGGATCGGGAGCCGTGCGCGAAGTTTGTGACTGGATACTGCTGGCCCAGGGAAATTTCGACGACGCCGTTGCGGAATACTTTTAGATTTCTGGTGGACGATGCTGAATCTGCGTAATTTAATCCTGCTGAGTCTTACTGTACTGACAGTCGTGTTGCTCAACCATATAACAGAAACAACAACTGAGTCTCCGATACAGGTTGATGCGCAGCTGCAGGAAAATTTCGATTATTACATCTCGGGCATGAGTAATACGCGTTTTGATGCCATGAGCAAACCAACTTACAAACTACAGGCATCACGGGTAACACATTACCCCGAAGCGGATATAGCAAAAATGGAGAATCCGCAGTTTCTGTATTTCAGGGACGAAGGCCTGCCATGGGAACTTACAGCGCTGACAGGTGCATTCAGCAAAGATCCCGTGCGCAATGAAGACCACTTCGAATTATTCGAGGAAGTCGTGATACGCCGACCCATGAGCGATGGCAAATTTCTGGTAGTAACCACTGCCAGCCTCGACGTATTTCCGGATACCAAAGAAGTGAATACCGAATCTCCTGTTACACTGAAAGCTGGCGGTTCCCACCTGGAAAGTACTGGCATGCGCGCCTTTCTGAATGAAGAGACAATTGAATTGCAGACCGCGGTTAGGGGCTTTTATGAATAACTGCACTGGCAAAAAATCCAGCTCTGGGACAGCAGTCCTGGCATTTACAGGCGTGATGTTGTTAAGCGCCAGCGTATTGGCCTTGCCGGAAGATCAAAATCAGCAAATCAATGTGGAAGCCGGATCAAGCGAGATCAATCTCGATCAAGGCCTGTATATTCATCGCGGCACAGATACCAGCCCTGCTCATATTACCCAGGGCAGCATGGAAATTTTTGGTACTGAAATCCGCATCGAATACCGCGAAGGTGCATTGAAGAGAGTCACCGCAACCGGAACACCAGCACGTTTCCAGCAACAACCTGCTGTAGATCAGGAAATTATTCATGCGAGCGGCCATACGCTTGACTACGATAGCGCCAAGCGCATGCTGAGCATTGATGTCGAGGCCGAGTTCAACCAGTCAGGAAATATTCTCAGTGGCCATCACATCGACTATAACCTCGATACCCGCAGCGCCAACGCCTCAAGTGTCGATGGCCAGCCAGTGCGTATGGAAATCCGTGCCGCTAGTGTTGATCAGCCATAAATGAGAGTCCTCACGGCGCGCAATCTGGCCAAAAGTTTTAACGGTCGCCAAGTGGTCCAGGATACCTCGCTGACTATAAAGAGCGGGCAGATAGTAGGCCTGCTTGGACCCAACGGCGCAGGCAAAACCACGTCTTTCTACATGATCATTGGCATCATCAAGCCCGATGCAGGGCAGGTGATGCTGGATGGTGAAGACCTCACTCAGGCTCCGATGCACATAAGGGCACGCAAAGGCATCGGTTACCTGCCGCAGGAAGCCTCGATATTCCGCAGATTGTCCGTCGCCGACAACATCATGGCGATTCTCGAATCACGCAAGGATCTGACTGGACCTGCCCGCACTGCCAAGCTGGAAGCACTGCTGCAAGAATTCCATCTGACACCTATCCGCAATTCGCTGGGGATTAGCCTTTCTGGTGGCGAACGCCGGCGCGCGGAAATTGCGCGTGCACTAGCGACGGAACCCGCGTTTATCCTGCTGGATGAACCCTTTGCAGGGGTTGATCCTATTTCAGTAAATGACATAAAAACCATTATCAGATCCTTGAGTGCGCGCGGTATTGGCGTCCTGATTACCGACCACAACGTGAGGGAAACCCTCGACATTTGTGAACTGGCTTATATTGTCAATGCCGGGTCGGTGCTGGCCGAAGGAACTACGGAGCAAATCCTGCAAAATCGCCTTGTGCGGGAAGTTTATCTGGGTGAACAATTCCGTATGTAAGTTTGGCTATAAATTTGGATAGTTGTTTGCATATAAAGAGAAAAAAGGCTAGCTGTCTTACCGGCATGAGTTTTGCTAAGATGCCTTGGGCCTTAACTGTAAAGCTGTCCTGAACAATCCTTTGCAGGTATGCAATGCCACGCCACTAATGCCATTACCCCAGGCATCAAGTAATCGCAGTCTCATGAAATTATCGCTTCAAATCAAACTAGGCCAGCAGCTTACGATGACCCCGCAGTTACAGCAGGCCATCAAGCTGCTGCAATTGTCGACATTGGATCTGCAGCAGGAAATCCAGCAGGCACTCGAATCCAATCCGATGCTTGAGCTTGAAGAAGACTACGACACAATTCCAACCCCAAGCGCGACAGCCGATTCAGACACCCAACTAGCCAACACCGACAATGACGATAATCGTCATGTTGGCGACACCTCCGATTATTCCAGCACCGAATCCACCACCGACTTCCAGCCTTCTGATGAGGACTTCTCAGAAGCTCCGGATTTCAACAATGACGAAAGCTGGAACGACACCGATATTCCTGAAAACCTTTCTACTGACAGCTCCTGGGATGACGTTTTTACCAACAGCCAGATTACCGGCCAGCGTGGGGGCGAAGGTGATGATGGCGACGGCAACAATGACTTCGACTCCAGGAATACCGCGGCAGGGAGCCTGCAGGATCACTTGATGTGGCAGCTAAATCTCACACCAATGACAGACAGCGACAGAATGATCGCAACCTCATTGATCGACGCCGTCGATAATAACGGCCTGCTGACCACAACAGTTAGCGCGATACATGCGAGCCTTATCAGTGAAATTGATATTGATGAAGAAGAAGTACTCGCTGTGCTGCACCGCATCCAGCAATTTGATCCGGTTGGCGTCGGCTACCGCGATTTGAAGGAATGCCTCAGTGTCCAACTCCAACATCTGGCACGTGACTTTCCCTATCTTGATGTAACACAGCGCATAATCGACGATTTCCTGCCGCAGCTTGCGAGTCACGACTACAACACCATCATGCGCAAACTGCGCATCAAAGAAACCGAGCTCAAGGCTGCTATCGCCATCATCCTGGATTTGAATCCGCGCCCTGGTTCGGAAATAACGCCAATCGAAACCAGGTATGTAATCCCTGATGTATTTGTCACGAAACACAACAACAACTGGAAAGTTGAGCTGAACCCCGATACAGCTCCGCGCATACGGGTCAATCCTGATTACGCGGCCTTGGCCACGCGTGGCAAGGAAGGCGACAACACGTTCTTGCGCGACAGCCTGCAGGAAGCTCGCTGGTTTATCAAAAGCCTGCAAAGCCGCAATGAAACCCTGTTGAAGGTGTCCACCAAAATCGTTGAGCACCAGAAGAATTTTTTTGATTACGGTGAAGAAGCCATGAAGCCCTTGGTACTGCACGACATTGCAGAGGCCGTGAACATGCATGAATCAACCATCTCGCGTGTGACCACGCAGAAATACATGCACACACCGCGAGGTATTTTTGAGCTTAAATATTTCTTCTCAAGTCATGTCGATACCGACTCGGGCGGCGAATGTTCGTCCACGGCAATTCGCGCCATTATCAAAAAACTGGTGGCCGCAGAAAATCCACGCAAACCGCTCAGTGACAATAAAATTGCCGATGTCCTGGCTGACCAGGGCATCCAGATCGCACGCCGCACGATTGCCAAATACCGGGAAGCTCTCTCAATTGCTCCATCCAACGAAAGAAAGCAACTGACGTGAACCTTTCGGGTTCTGCCAGGTCACTCAAGTCACTACCAATCAAATTTATGATCCATTGATTGCACGAGAAAAATTAGGCAGTACCGGCCATCGGTGATGGCCTAGCGATTCCTCATTGCAGAATTCCGGGCTGCAAGCAAACCATTGGCTCGAGGGACAAGCTGGACAAGCTGGACAAGCTGGACAAGCCAGTAAATTTTGATGCAATTGATGGCAAGCCCGTGGACTTGCTTTTTTTGCTTTTAGTCCCTGAAAATGCCAATAGTGGCGATCTGGAGCCCCTGCGATTATTGGCTGAACATTTCAGTAACCGGGAATTTTTGGGAGGGGCGGGGAATTCGTGCAGCCATTACTGCTGACGAATTGTATTCTGCTGCCACTTCCGGCCTCTAGCCCGAACGGCAGGACATATTCAAGCAAGGCAATAGGTGGGGCATGAAACTTATCATCATCAGCGGCCGTTCCGGTTCCGGGAAGACTACCTGTCTGCATGTGCTGGAAGACATCGGCTATTATTGTGTTGATAATATTCCGGCCAGCCTACTTGATGCCTTGTCGACGCGATTGAGTGCCGATAACCTGCATCTTGACCAGGTCGCCGTCAGCATCGATGCCCGCAACATTTCCGAAGACCTCAAACAATTTCCCCAGATTTACGACATGCTACAGACCAGGGCGATCGAATGTCAGATAATTTTTCTGGATGCCGACGACAACACCCTGCTCAAACGCTTCAGCGAAACCCGGCGCAAACATCCGCTTTCCAATGAACATCTCGGCCTTATGGAAGCCATCGTCTATGAGAAAGAATTACTGGAACCCATTGCCGGCCTTTCCAGTCTCACGGTAAATACCAGCTCGCTGTCCTTGCATCAATTGCGCGACATCATCAAGAACCGTGTAGCTGAACACGACCGCAAGGGACTGGCGCTGCAATTCCAGTCCTTTGGCTTCAAACACGGCATACCTGTGGATGCCGACATGGTTTACGACACACGCTGCCTGCCAAATCCCTACTGGCTTCCGGAATTGCGTCCGTTCACGGGCCTGGACGAACCTGTGATCTCATACATGGAACAACAGCCAGATGTGCAGGAGATGCTGCAAAATATCATTACGTTTCTGGAGCGCTGGCTGCCATCTTTCCAGGCCAACAACCGCAGTTACATAACCGTAGCGATTGGCTGCACGGGTGGCCAGCATCGTTCTGTTTATCTGTGTGAAAAACTCAAGCAGCACTTTAATTCCTCCAGCTATAATGCCCAAGTCAGGCATAAGGAACTTGCGTGAAGTTCTTCCTACCCAATAAGCTCATCCTATGATCACTACCACTGTCACCGTACCCAACAAGGCTGGTTTGCATGCTCGTGCTGCAGCAAAACTCGTGGCGACTGCATCTGCATTTAGCAGCCGCATAGAATTTGGCAATGGTGACCGCACTGTTGATGGCAAAAGCATCCTTTCGTTAATGCTGCTTGCTGCTCCGCTAGGGAGTGAATTGATGCTAACGCTTGATGGTGAGGATGAAAACGCAGCCCTACAGGCAATTCTCTCTCTTATTGCCAATCGCTTTGGCGAAGACTGATCCGACGGTTCTTCCTTTTTCCTATTCGTCCACATCAGTAAAGGCACTGATGGTTGCTGCTGTTATAATGAAATAGAAATCTCCCCCTTATTCTCTGGTAAACAATCCGTGGCCGAAGTTTTGCTTCATCAGGACAAATCCATGCTTACCCAGGAGCGTCTGCAAGCCCTGACGGACGCCTTGGATAGTGGTGCCTTTGTCCAGGTCCGGCGCATGCTCAATCACCTGCCTGCTCCTACCATTGCCCACCTTCTCGAATCTTCACCGCTCAAGACTCGCGAAGTGTTGTGGAAGCTGGTGGAAAAAGATAATGAGGGTGACGTACTGAATTATCTTAACTTTGATATCCAGGCCGACATTCTCAACAAGCTTAGCCCTGAAGAAGTGGTGAGTATCACTGAAGGCCTCGAAACAGATGACATTGCTGACATTCTGCAGAATCTGCCTGAGAAGGTTATCTACGAAGTGCTGCAGGCGATGGATGCCCAGGATCGCAAACGCCTGCAATCAGTATTGTCCTACTCTGAGGATAGCGCTGGCGGTTTGCTTAATACCGACACCATTACTGTACGCCGCAACCACACACTCG
>CAIYIP010000400.1 GCA_903926285.1 uncultured Gammaproteobacteria bacterium | reverse complement strand
CTGGTCGACACCGAAGTTGTGCCCGATCCAGACCAGGTCGCCTGGATCAATCCGGATATTGAAGCCGGCAAAATATACAAAGTGCTGACAGGTATTCCTGGTAAAACCGGCGTGGTCTATACGCTTGATCGCGAGACGGGAGAATTCCTGTGGGCAAGGCCGACCGTGTTTCAGAATGTCGTCAGCAACATAGATGGCAAGACCGGTGAAGCTACGGTAAATCCCGATGCGATCTTCCATGCGACAGGTGATATGCGGGAAATATGCCCGGCGTTGTCGGGCGGCAAGAACTGGCAGGCTGGTGCCTATAGCCCACTGACGAACATGATGTATTATTCACTGCAAAATACCTGCTCAGACATGACCGTCACGCTGGATGCGCCCGATCCCGAAGCGCTATATGGTGTATCGGGCCGCGAAAAAGTCACGCCTGGCAAAACCAACCTCGGCACCATCTATGCAATTTCCGCGAGTACCGGCGCAACTGCATGGACTTATGACATGACAGGTACAGCGCTGTCGCTGGTAGCAACCGGCGGTGGTCTGGTGTTTGGCGGCGATATTGAAGGTAATTTCCGTGCGCTGGACCAGACTACTGGCAAGGTCGTGTGGGAAATCAACCTCGGTTCGTCGGTTACTGGATATCCGATCAGTTTTGCGGCCAACGGCAGACAATATATCGCGGTAAGCACGGGTGCTTCTGTTACGACTGCAGGCCATCGGCGCTTGTTGCCGGAGGGCAGCAATCCAGGATCTGATAATCAACTCTATGTGTTTGCCTTGCCGCAGTAGCAGAACGAAGGGCCGCTACAAATTAAGCTTATGATGCTCTGGCCGAACAGTTGGTAATACAGGTACGCTCTATAGCACTGGTCACCAGTGCTATAGAGCACCGGCCACTAGGACAAGCCACGAACAAGCGTTGTTGATTATAAGAACTATCACTGAATGAAAGGGGGAGTTGTATGAGTTTCAAGACCAAAGTGGCGTCGCTGGCGTCTTACGAAAAAGGCACGATCGAAGTGAATGACGATCTAAAGCATTACGCCTTTTCCAATATTTATGAAGTCGCCAACATGTCTAAACCCTACGAGCGTGTGCTCGTGGCTTCCAACCTCGAATATGCAGGCGAAGTGGTGCGTGCCGAGGGCACTTCTGCCTGGTACACCGCGCCGCACGATGAGTTTGCGATTGTGATGGACGGCGAAATTGAATTTACTTTTTTCCAATTGGTTGATGCCGAAAAGCCTACTCACATACATGGTGCCTGCAAGTTAGCGGGATCACCGCAGGGTAAACGCATGGGTAAAGTAATAGCACGCCGAGGCCATGAAGTATTGCTGCCCAGTGGTGCTGCCTACCAGATGAAAGCGGCCAAGCCATCGGTCACGTTGATTCAGACCTGCAAAGGTCCGGAAAGCGTGGAAAAATGGTCCGAGATTTGCGTACTCAACTAAACCGAATTCTATTTAGAGGGAAAATTCTATGAGCATTGAGAGTATTCGCGTAATCGCCTCCGAGCCGGACCCCGTGCTGGGTTACCGCAGTTTTCAATTTGGCAGCTTTACGTTCAAGCGTGATGCCTACTTCGTCCATATCAGCTGGCCGAAAGGCGTGCATACGATTGAAATTGATCGCTTTCTGCGCGCCATGGTGCGTGATATTGGGTGGGGCTTTTTCTACGGCTGGATCTTTTTTGATGACGTGTTCGGCACACAGAATCACTACGGTACTGTTGATATCTATGCCGGTACTTACAGCAAGGGCCATCGTGATACTGGCGTGGATTTCCTCGAAAACTTCAATACCGATGATGTGCGAGTTGCGTTTGAAACCATCTCGGTCAACTGGATCAACGAAGGCTACGATCCGCTGCGTGCACCGATGGAAACCGGTTCGCCGCTGGGCTCCAAAACCAGGGAAGCAACTGGTCCGCTGATTCGTGGTTTTGAACCAGCACGACGCATGATGGGCCTGCCTGGCGACGTCAAACCACGTTCCGATGCTTCTGGCCATCCGATCAACCGCGCTTTTGCAGATCTCAGTTACGATAAGCCGGATATCGAAATTGAACCGGGCTTTGAAAGCCAGGTTCATGCGTTTAATCTGTTCGATCATATTGCGCGCGCCGATGTCACCTGGAATCCATCCTTCACTTCCATCACCCGCGCCTGCATCTGCTGCGTGACAAGTGAAGAACACATGTTGCCTGTTATTCACGGTAACGATCGCAATGAATGGTTTATCCAGCTGACGGATGAAATTCACTGGAACATCCAGGATAAAAACACAGGCAATCCACGTGGTCGTATTGTGATGAAAGCCGGCGACGTGTGTGCCATGCCTGCTGATATCCGTCATCAGGGTTTTGCGCCGAAGCGTTCCATGCTGATGGTATTGGAGAACGGTACACCTGGCCTCGAAGAAAAATACGCAAGTGGCGAGCTCGAACCGTTCCCGATTACTGCGAGCCGCTGGTAAGCACAGCAATTTCGTTTCTATAAAAACCCGGCAGTGCAAACAGTGCTGCCGGGTTTTTATTTTTAAGAATGAATCTATTCATTTGCAACAGTGCGCAGAAAAACAAGGATCACCAGTCAGGAGCAAATATGAATCAACCCAAATTCCCAACCCAGCTTTTCATCAACAATGAATTTGTTGATGCGCTGGATGGCAGTACCTTCGATGTGTTCAATCCATACGATAATTCGCTGCTGGCAAAAGTAGCCGAGGCCAAAGCAGCGGACGTAGATAGGGCTGTGGCAGCTGCGCGCAAGGCATTTCCAGCATGGGCAGCAGTGTCGCCATCAGACCGCGGCCATCTGATCGGCAAGCTTGCTGATGCAATCGAAAAGGATCGGGACAATCTCGCGCTTATTGAAACACTCGATACGGGCCACCCGATTCGTGATACGCGTAATCTCGATGTCATGCGCACAGTCGCCACGTTTCGTTATTTCGCGGGTATGCCTGATAAAAACGAAGGTACGGTAATTCCGGTGGACACAGGTTTCCTGAATTATGTCACGCGTGTGCCGGTGGGAGTTGTTGGGCAAGTTGTGCCATGGAATTTTCCGCTGATGTTCACGAGCTGGAAACTCGGCCCGGCATTGGCAGCCGGCAATACAGTAGTAATGAAACAGGCAGAACTGACACCACTATCAACGCTGCGGGTTGCAGAGCTTGCGCGTGAAGTTGGCTTCCCGCCTGGAGTCATCAACATCGTTCCTGGGTTTGGCCACATTGCCGGGCAGCATCTGGCCGAGCATATGGACGTAAACAAGATTTCATTTACCGGATCGACTGCCACCGGACGGAGAATCGTGCAAGCTTCAGCTGGTAATCTGAAACGCGTGCAACTGGAACTGGGCGGCAAGGGCGCGAATATCATCTTTGAAGATGCCGACATTAATGCTGCGGTAAATGGCTCAGCCTTTGCGATTTTCCATAATCAGGGTCAGGCTTGTATTGCCGGTTCAAGACTGATGCTGCATGAAAAAATTGCAGATGAATTTCTTGAGAAATTCCTCAAGCTGGCCGCTTCTATCAAGCTTGGCAATCCGCAGGACCCCGCGACCGAGATGGGTCCGTTGACCTCAAAACTACATCAGGAACGCGTGTTGAATTACTGCAGGATTGCCCGCGACGAGGGCGGCGAAATCCTGCACGGCGGCAAGGCTCCGGCAAATCCGGAGTTGCAGAAAGGCTGCTTCGTGGAACCAACCATCGTGCGCGCAAAAGGATCAGACAGGGTTTGTCAGGAAGAAGTGTTCGGACCCTTTGTTGCAGTTTCAACGTTCAAGAACGATGAAGAAGTGCTGGAGATGGCGAATAACACTATCTACGGCCTGGGTGGTGGTCTGTGGACCAACAACCTCAAGCGAGCCCATGTCATGGCACGCCATATGGAAGCTGGCATGGTGTGGATAAATTGCTACAAGCGTTTTCATCCGGGCTCACCGTTTGGCGGCGTCAAGGACTCAGGCTACGGCAGGGAAATGGGTCACTTCGCGATGCATGAATACACTGAACCAAAATCAGTGTGGGTGAACGTGGATGCGAAGGTGCCTGTGTTTTATCCGCGTTGATCTGGCTTTTATTCCCGGTGCGATGTTCGCTGCCGGGGTGTGCCGTTCAGTAATCCACGCCTTGCCGCGCTTTTACACCGGAAGCGTAGGCGTGCTTAATGTTTTTAACTTCTGACACCGTATCTGCTAATTCGCGCAAAGCGGTGCCGCCGCCCCGACCGGTAACCACTACGCTTAATTGGGGAGAGCGCTTGCGCAAGGCATCGAGTACAGTGTCCTCATCAAGGAATTGATACGCCAGCATGTACGTGAGCTCATCGAGTAGCAGAAGATCCAGGGTTGGACTTTGCAACAAGCGTTCTGCTTCCAGCCACGTACGTTCAGCTGCGAGTTTGTCAGCAGCATGATTCTGTGTGTCCCATGTGAAGCCCGTGCCCATCTGGATTAATGGCACTTCGGGATAACAGTTGCGCAGCAACAACTCCTCACCTGAGGCCTGTGTGCCTTTGATAAATTGCACAACAGCAACCTTCTGGCCATAACCGAGCGCACGGAACACCATGCCGAAGCCTGAAGTTGTCTTGCCTTTGCCATCACCCGTGAGAAAGACAAAGACACTCTGTTCCTGGCTGGCCCTGGTAATGCCGGCATCGACCTGGCTCTTCTGGCTTGCCATCGTTTTGTTGAATTTATCCGCTCGCATTGGCAGTACTTTCTTCAATTATCGTGGAAGGAATGTCGCTCGGAGTTTCCAGACTCAGCAGACCCAGTTTACCGGTGCGCAGATCATTGATTACCAGTTCGCCGGCCTTAGTAAAATCGATGCCACTTTTGGTCAGACAACCGCGCTTTTTGCCAATCGCTTCCAGCAGGGCGAGTGGTTGCATAGACGAGGCGTCAAGTTGATAGCGTTCCCGTACTCGCGCGGGGTAGCGCTGCTGCAGGAATTCCACGGCAAACAGGCCAACGTCGCCAAGCTCGATGGCGGTGTTGCGAATTGCGCCGGTAACCGCCAGGCGGTAGGCCGCCTGCTGATCTTCGAGTTTCGGCCATAGAATGCCCGGGGTATCAAGCAACACCAGATTTTCCCCCAGTGGAATTTCCTGGCGGGCCTTGGTGACGGCTGGCTCGTCCCCGACCTTGGCGATTTTGCGCCCAGTCAGCAGATTGATCAGCGTGGATTTGCCGACGTTGGGAATACCCACAATCATTATTCGATTGGCTCTGGAGTTGCGCGTTTCGAGTCGGGCAGTGACTTTTCTGAGGATCTGCCGTAACGCGGTTTCATTCTCACGATGTAACAACATGCAATCGATGCCATGGGCAGCGTAATAATCGAGCCAGAGCATCGAGACCGCAGGATCAGCGAGGTCGGACTTGTTGAGCACTCGCAAGCGTGGTTTCGTGCCGATGAGACGGTTGAGCACAGGATTCTCACTGGAATAGGGCAGGCGGGCATCGACGATTTCAATCACGGCGTCGACCTGCTGCAAGGCGAGTGTGATATCCTTGCGTGCCTTGTGCATATGGCCTGGATACCAGCCAATGGTCATGTGTATGCTCCAGGGAAGTTAAGTGGGGGAGGACTGGATGGATAATTCTGATGGGCGCGGTATTGTAAAGTATGCCCCCCCTAATTACCCGTGATAGTAGAGCTGTAAATCCCACACGACTGTCAGGGACACTCCATGAGTACCAAAGATCTCATCCAGCAAAAAATCAGCACTGCTCTGCAGTACGAGCACATGGACCTCATCAATGAAAGTCACATGCATGCTGGTCCTAAAACCGAGTCGCATTTCAAATTGATTGTAGTCTCGAAGGATTTTTTCGGGCAGGCTAAAATCAAACGCCATCAGTTGGTCTATCGGATATTGAGTCAAGAACTGTCAAATTCGATCCATGCTCTGTCTCTGCATTTGTACACGCCTGAAGAGTGGCTTGTGCAGAATGTGCCTGACTCGCCTCTATGTGCCGGGCAAAATAATCCGAGCTAAATCAAGGCAGTAAATTAGTCACCGATCTAATCCCAAACCTGCCAAGGGTGCCGGAATCCATGGGCCCTGTGGTATCATTCCCAAAGTCTGATTGATTTGACCAAGAGAATTAGGCCAACCAATGGCCAGGCCAGAACAAACAAGGATAACGTGACTATGCAGACTGAAGCCAAAAAATGCAGGGCCGGATACTTTTATGCCCTGACGCTTACTGTAATGTTTGCAGCAGCTACCAGAATTAATATCGTCAATGTTCCTGATCCTGTCGTTGCAAATGTTGTAAAACCACCAATCACAGATATTGCCCAGCCAAACGAACTGCCTTCGGATGTCCCTGATTTTGCAGCAATCCGCGACACCAAACAGAAAAAAGAAACTTTTTTCAACTTTTTACAACCCTTTATCGATGCCAAGAATGCCGAAGTGCAGGAGCAGCGCGAAATCCTGCTGGGAATCATCCAGGAACTGGACAACGGCGCTACCCCCGATATCAAGGCTCAGTATTTCATCCGTGAGCTAAGCCGGATCTATGCGCTTCCGACCGATGATGTGCTCGACAAGGCTTATCTGCAAAGGTTGTTGTGGCGTGTAGATGTGATTCCACCCTCGCTGGTGTTGGCTCAGGCCGCCAGCGAGTCTGCTTGGGGTACCTCGCGTTTTGCCCAGGATGGCTATAACTTTTTTGGCCAATGGTGTTTTGTGCGTGGCTGTGGCTTTGTCCCCAGCAGCCGTCGTTCGACAGCGAGTCATGAAGTTAAAAGCTTCAGCAGCATCGAAGAAGCCGTGCATGCCTATTTCATGAACCTGAATACCTTTCCCAGCTACCAGTACATGCGTGTTATTCGCCAGCAACTGCGGAACAAGGAAAAGCCGATCGATGGTATATCCTTGTCTGAAGGGCTCGGTAATTATTCAGAACGCGGAGACGCGTACATCAAAGAGCTTCGCACGATGATCTACAAGAATGATCTACTGAATCGTGACCATAACATCACCCCTTCACTGTAGGGTTTATCCAGAGTATTGAGTGCCAGTAATACCTGCCGTCCGGTCCCGGCGCTGTGCAGTTATATCGGTAACGACGTACCTTGGGTTCAACCCTTGCAGTGACAAGAAATTGGCTCTCCTCCTTGTTTACTGCTGTTACTTGTATTGGCTTGTCATTGTAGAAGCAGCTTAAGGCATCGAACCGGTAGTCATCCTCGAAATCCAGCACCGCCTCAGGTGTCGCTGAGGTAGTCATGGGACTGTCAGGCCGGAATAGCCTGAGATTGAAGGCCCTGCTGTTCACCTTGGTCGCAAAGTTGTTCATCGATCCGGATGTGCCGGAAAAAGGAAAGCGCGGCAGGCTCGCGAAATCTGAATGGGAACTCACTGGCCCAGAATGTTGCCCGAAGGCAGTATAACCAAGCTGGGTGACGAGGTTCTTGATGGCTGCGTTGTATTCACCGTAGGGATAGGCAAGGAGCTGATGGTGTTGACCAGTTTGCTCCTCTATGATTTTTTCCGCTCCCGTTATTTCAGACTCAAGCCGCTCTAGCCATGCTGCTTCGGTTTCACCTTCAAGCTGTTCCACCATATAGAGGTGGCTGATAGTATGATTTGCCATGGTCGCTGCAGATGCGCTCATTTCACGTAACTGGTCCCAGCTTGCGTACAAGCCCCCGGATTTGGTGGCCACCAGACCGGTAGTGACGAATACGGTAAAGGGCCAGCCGTAGGATTTAAGCAGAGGAAAGGCCGCATCATGAACAGACCGGTAACCGTCATCGAAAGTAATCACGGCAGTTTTACCAGGTAGTGTCGCCCCTTCCCGCAAGCTCTCAACTACTTCTTCACGTGGCAAGACAGCAAAATCATTGGCGCGTAGGAATTCCATCCGCGTGCGGAAGTTTTCAGGGGATATGCTGGTATCTGCCGGTATTGAGTTACTTACATTGTGATACTGCAAAATTACGGCCCCGGTGTAACTTTGACCAAGCGTAACTTGAGCAAATAGCAGGAAATTAAACAGCAAAACGAGCGCGGACTTGAACATGGACGTGTGGCTCAAATAGCAATTGAAGGGGCAGCCCACTATACTGGCGCCCCTTGTAGAACAGCTACCCAAGACTGCCCCGAACCCCGTATGGAAAATTCAACCGCAACCAAAGCTGCAGATCCCCGCAAATCCAGCTTTACCATGAACCGCCTGCAAAAAACTCTGCGCGGTGACGTCGGGCGTGCAATTGCAGATTACAACATGATCCAGGACGGAGATCTGATCATGGTCTGCCTATCCGGTGGCAAAGACTCCTATGTCATGCTCGACATCCTGCTGAACCTGCAGAAACATGCGCCGATCAATTTCCACATCAAAGCGGTGAACATGGACCAGAAACAGCCGGGCTTCCCCGAACATGTACTGCCAACTTACCTTGAATCGATCGGCGTCGACTACCACGTTATCAATCAAGACACATATTCGATTGTGATGGAAAAAACCGAACCGGGAAAAACCTATTGCGGACTCTGCTCGCGCCTGCGTCGCGGCAATCTGTACAGCTATGCGGAAAGTATTGGCGCTACCAAAATCGCGCTGGGGCATCATCGCAACGACATGATGGAAACGCTTTTCCTGAATATGTTTTTTGGCGGTAAGCTTAAGTCAATGCCACCGAAGCTGTTGAGTGATGACGGCAAACACATCGTGATCAGGCCTTTGGCCTACTGCAAGGAAAAAGAAATTGCGGCCTTTGCCAAAATGCGCAATTTCCCGATTATTCCCTGCAATCTCTGTGGTTCGCAAGACAATATGCAACGCCAGGAAATCAAAAAGATGCTTAACGAGTGGGAGCGTAAACATCCCGGTCGTCTCGATGTGCTGTTTAAAAGTCTGCTCAACGTGGCACCTTCGCATTTGGGAGATACCGAGCTGTTTGATTTCAAGACACTTGAGCAAAAGCGCAAGCGAGCGCCCGAACAACCACAGTTCGAACGTATTGATGCAGTAAATCTCGGATGAGCTCTTCCTGATGCAGATCCCCCACACCGCATTGGCTGAAGATACGTTACGGAATCTGATCGAGGAGTTTGTCACAAGAGAGGGTACGGATTACGGTTCGTATCATTACAGTCTGGCAGACAAGGTTGCCAAAGTTATGCAGCAACTCACAGACGGACGTGCAGTGATTCTTTATGATCCTGAGCATATGACTTGCCACATTGAAATGAAGGATCGCCTTCCTTTAGACCCGGAGTAGTGCAGTGACACAAACTGGACACGAGTCTTCCCATACGCTTGATGCAACAGGTTTGTTCTGTCCAGAACCTGTCATGATGCTGCATAAAAAAATTCGCGAAATAGCAGTGGGTCAAACTCTTCTCGTGATGGCCACGGACCCTTCTACTACACGCGATATTCCAAAGTTCTGCCATTTCCTCGGCCACACCCTCATTGAAGTCAAAGAGGAAGGTCGCACCTATCATTACTACATTCGCAAACAGGCTGGTTGATTCTTGTTGTGCGTTGGTACAAACCTGCCATGAAAATAATTGCTGATGAAAATATTGCTCAGGTTGGTGAATATTTTGGCAACGGTGGTGAACTGAAGGTTATGCCGGGGCGTGCGATCAATGCGGATGTGGTCAAGGACGCGGACGTCTTGCTGGTACGGTCCGTCACTGTTGTTGATCAACAACTTCTGCGCAACTCTCGATGCAAATTTGTCGGTACTGCAACAAGCGGCATTGATCACATTGATACAGCATGGCTGGCTGAAAATAATATCGGTTTGGGTTGGGCGCGAGGCTGTAATGCAGAATCGGTTGTGGATTATGTGTTCAGTACGCTGGCTTCCTTGTCGGAAAAAAATCATTTTGACTGGCGTGGTTTGAGTTACGGTATTGTCGGTTGCGGCGAAGTTGGCTGCCGGTTGGCAATAAAATTGCTTGGATTGCAGTGCAAGGTTTTTATCTATGATCCTTTCCTGGATGGCAGCCATCAATTAGCGTCTCATTTTGCCGACTACAACAAAGTGCTTGAGCAGGACGTCATAACTTTCCATACCCCCATTACCAGTAATTTGCCTTGGCCAACCTGGCATATTATGGGAGCAAGTGAACTCAATGTGTTTTCTCCCCAAAGTATTCTAATCAATGCGTCTCGTGGGGCAGTTGTGAATAACAAAGCACTGCTTGCAAGATTGGAAAAACATCCGGAACAGCAAGTGGTGCTTGATGCGTGGGAAGGTGAGCCAGACATCATTCTGGATTTATTAAAAAGAGTTGCCATCGCCACTCCACATATCGCAGGTTATAGCAGGGAGGGCAAATTGAATGGAACGCGAATGGTGCACGCCCAATTCAGGAATTTTTTTGGAATAGAGGAAAGTGAAAAGATTGAAGCTTTTTCGCAAAAAATATTGCTTGAGATAGAAAAAAGTCTGCCGCCACTGGGTCAGTTGAATCAATTGATCAGGCAGGCTTATGACGTGATGAGAGATCATGCCGACATGGAGAAACTACTGCATGCCAGCAATGTCGGAATCGAATTCGATATGCTCCGAAAAACATATCCGGTTCGGCAGGAATTTTCTGCCTATTCCGTTAGAGCCAGTGGTCTTGGTGAGTCCCTACACAATCAGGCCAGGATTCTGGGATTTACGCTGGTCTAGCTTAGATCTTATTGACGATACGTAGCCAGAAATCTCTCCAGACGGTTCATGGCCTCGGCAATAACTTCAACGTGGGGCAGAAATACAATGCGGAAATGATTCATATCTGGAATATTAAAACCGCTGCCTTTGACCAGTAAAACTTTTTCAGCCAGCAGGAAATCCAACACAAACTTGTCGTCATTTTCAATGTGATGAATTTTTGGGTCAAGTCGCG
>CAIYIP010000399.1 GCA_903926285.1 uncultured Gammaproteobacteria bacterium | reverse complement strand
TGTGCTCAACAAGACGCTTGGCTTTTTCAATCACCATTTCTGCTACCTGCACATGGCGTGCTGGCGGCTCGTCGAAGGTGCTGGCTACAACTTCGCCGCGCACGGAGCGCTGCATTTCGGTAACTTCTTCAGGGCGCTCATCAATCAGCAATACGATGAGACGGCATTCGGGTGAATTACGAATGATGGCTTTTGCCATGTTCTGCAAAATCAAGGTTTTACCGGCCTTGGGTGGAGACACAATCAAACCGCGCTGGCCTTTGCCGATGGGTGCAACCAGGTCGATTACACGAGAGCTAAGGTCTTCAGAGCTGCCGTTACCGATTTCCAGCTTCAGCCGTTTATTGGGAAACAGAGGCGTAAGGTTTTCAAACAAAACTTTAGTGCGGGCATTTTCAGGTTTGTCGAAATTGATTTCGTCGACCTTGAGCAGCGCAAAATAACGTTCGCCCTCTTTGGGTGGGCGGATTTTGCCGGATATCGTGTCGCCAGTGCGCAGGTTAAAACGGCGGATTTGGCTCGGAGAAACGTAGATATCATCTGGGCCTGCCAGGTACGACGCATCGGCAGAGCGCAGAAAGCCAAAACCATCCTGCAGAATTTCCAGCACCCCATCGCTGTAGATGTCTTCGCCATTGCGGGCATGGCGCTTGAGCAGCTGGAAAATAACGTCCTGTTTGCGCGTACGCGAAACGTTTTCAATTCCCATTTCTTCAGCCGTTTGCAACAGCTCTGAAATGGGTCTGGTTTTCAGTTCTGATAAGTTCATAGCGTTAGGTACTTGAGACAAGAGACATCCAGGAGGAAAAGTTAGGTTGATGGGATTGGTTTTTCAGTTTTTATATTTAATTTCGGATTCAGATGATAAATATTAATACCAGAGGAGCTTGCAACACGCTGTGGGTGTTTTTTATGTAAATGTCGGAAAACGCAGGGTATAGGCAAGATCCGTTTCTGGTTAATTTGTTACGTTCAAGAATTCTGTCTTTTTCGAAGTTTTCTAGAGGCCCCAAGAATCTTTTTCGAATCAGTTTCTTCGAAATCTGGTCGCAAAGAACACTGTTTGGTGATGCCAGGTTTTGCGGGGTTCTGCTATAGGAAAAGGTGTCGGATAGACGAGCAGGTCACAAATCTAACACCGTAAATAAGGCATGTCTAGTGAAAATTTTGTGACAATTATGCAAGTGTGATGGAAATAAAAACCCTGTTCCAGCACAAGAAAATCCTGTTCTGTAACTGAATTTTTGAGGGCGGCTAGTAACTCCGCCCTCAGGCCTTCAGGTTCAGATGGTGCTTTCAATAAAAGCAGCAAGTTGGGATTTGGACAAGGCGCCCACTTTCTTGGCTTCTACATTACCATTTTTGAAGATAATCAATGTGGGTATGCCTTTAACGTTGTATTTGGGTGCAGTCACTGGGTTGGCATCAACATCAAGTTTGACGATTTTCAATTTGCCCGCATATTCTTCGGCTAACTCTTCGAGTACCGGGGCAATCATTTTGCAAGGGCCACACCACTGAGCCCAGAAATCCACCAGGACCGGGCCTGCGGACTTCAGTACATCTTCTTCAAAACTGGCGTCCGTTACGTGTGACATGTGTTGGTTCATAAATTTTCCTTCGAGTATCAGGTGGTTAACTGGGCTATCAATTTAGTACAGAATCAGTTACTACAGTATCAATTCACTAAAACGTCAATCTACAGCACTCTCAAACGATACTGCCAATTGGCTGTGCTTATTACGAAGATAGGAAATACAGATATCGAGGTTGTGCCTTGCATTTCAAGCGAAGCAGATTATATATCCATCCTTGCTTCAGGCTGACAGCTTTTCCGCCAGGCTGCGCGCGAAATAAGTAAGAATGGCATCAGCGCCCGCTCTTTTAATCGCCAGCGTGGATTCCAGCATCACCTTGTCGGCATCGAGCCAGCCTTTTTCGAATGCGGCCATGTGCATCGCGTATTCACCACTTACTTGATAAACAAAGGTGGGAACTCCGAATTCATCTTTTACTGCCTTCACGATATCCAGGTAGGGCAAACCAGGTTTCACCATGATGATGTCAGCGCCTTCCTCGAGATCCAGCGCGATTTCCTGCAACGCTTCGCGAGCATTGGCGGGATCCATCTGATAATTTTCCTTGGTGCTTTTGCCGAGATTGCCTGCGGAGCCAACCGCATCACG
>CAIYIP010000398.1 GCA_903926285.1 uncultured Gammaproteobacteria bacterium | reverse complement strand
TCACCGGTAAAGATGGGGAAATAACCCTGTTCCCAACCGGTCAAGGGATTAACCTGGTGACTGTCGGGATCGGTAACAAAATACAGGCCATGCTCGCCGACCGCAGGAACATATTGCCCGGCAACATCCAGCACCAGAGTAGTATCTGCACCGCCTAAAAAACGGAGTTCGAGTTGATCGTCTGCAAAGTCGCCCTTGTGTGTCTTGTCTATTTCAAACAAGACTGTGGAATACACTAGATCATCTTCAGTGCTGATCGTTACAGCAAGCACCTTGCCTTCAAAAATCAGCGCTGAATCCGCAACAAGCTGTTCGAGCGTCAACTCTTCCAGCACTGTTGCGACCAGTGGCACGGTTACAAGCGCAAGCAATATGCCCATCAAGCCTTTCACCACCCAATTGTTCATCATTGTTTTCCAGTTGCACTTTTAATGTGTAAACCCACACATGTGTGGACCAACACAGACACAACTATGTGTCGGCCATCTGCCTGTGACGGGACTACAACAAGCAATTAAAGAAGGTAACTTTTATCGAGTACATTCTGCCACCAGGATTCATTGGTCAGATACCAGTCAACTGTGGCACGCAACCCGTCCTTGAACACAATTTTTGGACTATACCCCAGACGAGTGCTTATTTTTGTCGGGTTTATGGCATATCGGGTATCGTGGCCAGGACGATCAATAACGAAGCTGATCAGGCTTGCACTGGGCTTGTTGCGGGCCGCCGGACTGTTGGCAAAACGCTGCGATAACGCAGCATTTTCTGCAAACAGTTCGTCCAAAATATTGCATAGCAGTTTGACGACATCAAGATTGGCCCATTCATTGTTGCCGCCGATGTTGTAGGTCTCACCTACTTCACCTTTTTGCAGCACCAGATCGATGCCCCGGTTGTGATCTTCGACGTGCAGCCAATCCCTGATCTGCTGACCATCACCGTAAATCGGCAGTGGCTTGCCATTAAGAATGTTCAGCATACACAGTGGCAATAGTTTTTCCGGAAACTGATAGGGGCCGTAGTTATTCGAACAATTGCTCGTGGTCACCGGCAAACCATACGTATGGTGGTATGCCCTGACCAGGTGATCGGATGCGGCCTTGCTTGCTGCGTATGGCGAATTAGGTGCATAGGGCGTAGTTTCGCTGAAGGCCGGATCGGTTTTGCCCAGCGTGCCATACACCTCGTCAGTCGACACATGGTGAAACCGCTTGCCTGCGTAGGAGCCTTTCTTCTCCCAGATTGTGCGCGCAGCCTTTAACAGGGAATGAGTACCCACGACATTGGCCTCTATAAAAGCATCGGGTCCGGTTATTGATCTGTCGACATGGCTCTCGGCGGCAAAGTGCACAATACAATCGATGTTATGTTCAGCCAGCAGTTTTTCGACAAGTGGTTGGTCACAGATGTTGCCGTGCACAAACGTTAGCGCTTGCTGCTGCAGCGCCGTTGCCAGATTTTGTTTATTGCCAGCATACGTGAGCGCGTCGAGCACGATAAGGTTCAAACCTTGCTGCTCGCTTAACAAGTAATGAATAAAATTGGCGCCGATAAAACCTGCGCCGCCAGTCACCAGTAAATTTTTCATCGTTAGGATTTATCCTGCTGTGCTGTCTTGATCGTCAAGACCTTGTCGAGTTCATGCTGCCATGGCGAACCCTTGATGCCGAGTGCAGCCCAGGTCTTCTGTTTATCCAGCACGCTGTATGCGGGCCTGATAGCTGGCGTGGGATACGCGGATGTTGGAATAGGCATGACGGGTATTTGCCTGTGGAGCAAACCCTGCTCAAGTCCCAGCCGCTGAATTTCGCATGCAAACTTATACCACGTAGTTTCACCGTCATCTGTCCAATGAAAAATGCCGTGCAACTGCGGGCGTTCAACAAAGCGCCAGATCACTTCAGCAAGTACATGTGCTGAAGTGGGTGTGCCTGTCTGGTCATTCACCACATTCAGTTGCTCTCTGCTCGCGAGCAGGGCCAACATGGTATTGACGAAATTTTTGCCTGCTGCCGCATAGAGCCATGCGGTACGGATAATACAACTGCGCACAGCGGCGTTGTCGAGCAATTCCTGTTCGCCCGCCTGCTTGCTGCTTCCATACACACTCAGCGGACTGACCTTTGCATCCGGCGCATAAGGTGTGGTTGCAGTGCCATCAAAGACAAAATCAGTCGAGATGTGAATGATACGCGTCGCCGCAGAAGTTGCGTCAATGATATTGCG
>CAIYIP010000397.1 GCA_903926285.1 uncultured Gammaproteobacteria bacterium | reverse complement strand
GCCTGGCAGCTGATGGTCAGTCTGTTGATGATCGGCAAGAGCAGTTTCAGGAAGTTGTCCTTGATCGAATTTTCATAACGATGAAACGCAATCCAGCCGAACTTGCCAAGCGAGTAGTAATAAATATGTTCATTTTCTTTTGCATCAAACACCGCGGCGAACACACATTCGCCGCTTGTGGTTTCGAGATCAATTGCCGGTAGCTTGTAGACCGCCTTGCCTGAATTCCTTTCCGGTACCGAAAGAAAGTGTTTCATGGCAGTGTTATCCGCGGCGTGTCTCAGCACGATATGGTTTTTATCGTCCTGCAGAAAATAGACGTTCACACTGGTCAGCCCGAGTAGCCGGATCGCTACCTTGGTGAATTGCTGCAGCATGTTGTTGAGATTGAGATCAAGTCCTATGGCCATGCCCAGCTCATGCTGCAGGGAAATGTACTTGTAGGTCATGTCAGCCATATCAAAAAGCAGCTAGCACGGTGGATTTATTCAGGAACCTGACCTGGCCGTTGGGATTGCTGCAAATTTCACCGATTGTCAGGGCGCCAAAAAACGCGTCTTTCCTGAACAGGTTGTTGCCGATGGTTTCAAGTTCCTTGTAAAACTCATCACCGAGGAACAAGGCTCTGCTGATGCAGTCGAACAGCAGCACGGAATCGTGCTCCTGCTTCTGCATTACACTGAGTGAGCGCGCAGTCTGGCCGGCTGCGGCCACCAGATTTTCCGGGTTGCCCTTCAGCAGGTACACCACCGAATTTTCATGAATCTCGCCGACGCATACCAGGTGGTCATTGTTGAGATCAATGGGTTCGCGCACGAGAATTTCGCCGTCCAGATTTTCAATGCCGAGTGGATAGTGCCTGGCCATCGCGGCAAGGCCGGCATATGTGCAGCGGGTGCCTGAGTTGGCTTCGATCTGTTCCTGGTAAACGCTATAGGCTGACTCATAATTGAGCGAAGAGAGCACGTTGCCTTTAGATTCGGTGACTAAAAACGGTCCCTTCATGATTTCCCATCCGTGCCCGGTAGCCAGGTGAATCGGTACATCAAGCGCCACGAGAACGGCAGCGTCCTGCAGCATGCCCGCGTTAGTAAACACGCAGGGGTTTTTGCTAAGATCGAGAAAACCAGCGCCGCCGCCAGCTATCTTCACGCCGTTGCTGATAAACGCACATAGATCTTCTAGGAAGAGTACGATGTTGTCCGCGAGGCCGTCAACAAGCGTGATCAGGCTTTTCGCGTGTGTGATCGACTTGCTGAGCTGGCTGATCTGTTTTTTTACTCCGCCAGAGGCGGCAGAAATATTCTTGATGACAGTGATGTGGGGCAAGACGTTCAGGCCGACTACGAGAATGCCATTGCTGTAATGTTTGCCGCGATAAACGATATAGGGAAAAATGCCGCCAAAAATCGGCAGGTTCGGAAAGGCTTGCAGTACGGGATCGATCTGGGCTGGTGTCCAGTTTTCATCTGAACACGCCAGGATCAACAAGCCTTTGGCATCCATAGCGCTTGCTCGCTGTACAAGGGTTCGCAGGGATTCCTTGTCGGTATGCTGGCAAAAGTACAGATCAGTTGTTATATCCATCGTTAACCGCTTTATGCTTCTTGTGAAGCTGTGTTTTGCTGCAGGAAAAATGCCAAACAATCGGAACCGCGTGGTTTTCATTACGGCAAAACGGCTAAATACTTTAGATTTGTTCGATTCCGGCGTGATGAATGTCCTTGGTCGCACCTTGGCCGATCCGCAGAAATTTTTGGATGACGCCCATAAAGGGCCTGTGGGTGCATCACAACAAATAGCACCTGATGTCGTGTAAGTCATATAGATCATATGAATCCAGCAAATTCAGAACCTGTATTAAAATTTGCGAGCGTCGGCCACGAAGTCCCGCATCCTGCAG
>CAIYIP010000396.1 GCA_903926285.1 uncultured Gammaproteobacteria bacterium | reverse complement strand
GTGTTGATAGCATGACACTGGCAGCCATCGCGTGCCGACTCAATCCAGCTACTGAAGTTTTTCATGCGCTGTCACCCGCTGTGCCCGAGCTTGCAACCGCACGGGTACGCGCTTATGCAAAACAGTTCAACTGGCACCTCAAGGAAATTAATGCCGGTGAAATGGATGATCCTGACTATCAGCGTAATCCGGCCAATCGTTGTTATTACTGCAAGAGCAATCTGTACCACGCCATCAGCAGGCACACCAATCTGCAGATAGCCTCAGGCACCAATCTTGATGATTTGCAGGATTACCGCCCAGGATTGCTTGCGGCGGCAGAACAGGCTGTCGTACATCCACTTGTTGAAGCTCACATCAGCAAAAATGAGGTGCGCCAACTGGCTACATTGCTGGGCCTGGTTGAGCTCAGTGAATTACCAGCTTCGCCGTGTCTGTCGAGTCGTATCACTACCGGCATTGCTATAGATGCTGATCTGTTACCGCTGATAGACCAGACCGAAGAAGCGCTCAGGAAACTGCTGATTAACACTGACAGCAACGCCGATATCCGCTGCCGCATTCGCAACACGGGCATCGCGATCCAGCTCAATCACGCTACTTCCATGCAGGATGCGCAGATTCGCGCGGCGGTGCAGCAGGTTTTTTCCAATTCGCGATTTACCCATTACAGTGCGCATATCAGCATCGAGCCTTACCAGCAGGGCAGCGCCTTTATCAGGGTCGAGCCATGAGCAACCCAATCACGATGGACTGGGACAGGACTGCACGTACCGGGCTAAGCGAAGCTGTGATGTGCAAGGGCAAAACACCTGCGTTACTGCAGCATATTCTCGCGCTCGCAGAAGCCAAATGCGAAGCTCTACTGTTTACCAAACTTGAACCCGCCGCCGTTGTATCACTCAGCTGTGGCAGCGGTCGTTTCGACTATGACGAAATTTCCCGCACCGCCATCTACACACCTGCACAACATACAGGGCCCTCCAGGAATGACAGGATCGCTGTGATCAGCGGCGGCAGTACGGATATTCCAGTCGCAAAGGAAGCCGTCCGGACACTGGGCTTTTATGGAGTAGCAGCTACTGAAGTGTATGACATTGGTGTTGCAGGTCTCTGGCGCCTGCACGAAAAATTGCCGTTGCTGCGCGAGCATAAAATCCTGATCTGCGTCGCAGGCATGGATGCCGCATTACCGACAGTACTTGCCGGCCTGGTTTCAAGTCTGATTATTGCGGTGCCTACTTCAACGGGTTATGGCATGGCGCGCGACGGCGAAACTGCACTCAACGCACTGCTGTGCAGCTGCGGTCAGGGATTGGTCGTGGTGAATATCGACAATGGTTTTGGTGCAGCATGTGCAGCGATGCGAGTATTGGCCGGGTGACTACGGCACCTCAAGCTTCCATGCGCACCCTCGTTCTACAGTCATGCAGCAGCCATCAACGCGATTCATGGATCAAGGATTGCCTGGGTAGTGTTGCAAGCTGGGCCAAGGCAAAAAGTTATACCTACCGTTTTATCGATGATGAGCTGTTCACCGTAGTGCCGGACTGGTACATGCGCAAGGTTGGTAACAAACTGCCGATTGCTGCAGACTATGCGCGCCTGGTGTTCATGCAAAAAGCGCTCGACGAAG
>CAIYIP010000395.1 GCA_903926285.1 uncultured Gammaproteobacteria bacterium | reverse complement strand
TGCAAACGTTCAGCTGCCAGCACAAGCAAAGCCTGCCGTGCTTCGGCAGCAGCGCGTTGCACTTGAGGTCCACCACGTCGCATTGCCGAACTTGAATAGGTGCCACCCTGGTTAGGCGTGACATGCGTATCGAGACCAACTGTTTTCACCTGGCTCATACCAAGATCCAGTTCTTCTGCGGCAATCTGTAACAAGGCCGTTGAACAGCCCTGGCCCAGCTCGGCAAAACCAATATAGATAGTTGCTGTGTTGTCAGCGTGAATGGCTATCCAGCTGTCGATCTGTTCTGCATCAGGTGGGCCAGCTGTTGGCGTACTTGCGGTTTGTGCGAGGGACGCCGGTATGAACCTGAAACCAACGACTAATGCGCCACCAGCCTTTAGCAGTTCGCGACGCCCAAGGGCAAAAGAGCCTGGAAGCTGTTTCATGCGTTTGCTCCCATCACTGAGGCTGCTTTCTGAATTGCGGCGATGATTTTAGGGTACGTGCCGCAGCGACATAAATGCCCATTCATGGCAGTGCGGATTTCGATTTCAGTCGGCGCGGAATTAGCTGCCAGTAATTCACTGGCCTTGATCAGCATGCCGTTATAACAATAACCACACTGTATGGCTTGTTCATCGATCATGGCTTGCTGCAACGGGGTGAGTTCCGGCACTTGTGCGAGTCCCTTCGCTTCTGCATACAACGCCGGCAACCCTTCAAGCGTGGTGATGTTTTTTCCGGAGACCGCAGACACGGGCGTGATACAGGAGCGTACCTCAACGCCGTCAACCAATACGGAACATGATCCACACTGGGCAAGGCCACAGCCAAAACGCGGACCCAGCAGTTGTAGTTCGTCTGCCAGCACATAGAGCAAGGGGGTATCGGAAGGAGAGTTGACTACTGCTTCTGTGCCGTTGACACGAAGAGTTTGCGAGTCAGCCATAGCATATCCTCTAGTAATTAATGGTGCAGATACTAATCTGAATTAGAGGTTTAGGTCGCCAGTTTTTGGTCAGATTCAAAATGTAGGCAACTTCGCGACCTTCGGAGGTATGAGTGTCCTCCGCGCAAGCAGGATCTACCACCTGAAGTATCTGGGCAGGCGGCAATCTGGATAGTTGCTGCGCTTTGATTTGTTTACCATGTCCCCGGTCGGAATAAGCCAGATTCCATTGCACTTGTTTATCAATGCAGGAGTGAAACCGGTCGGCTGTAGTTTCTGGCAAATAGCCATGAATCTGCACAAACCCGGCAGCTGAAATTTGGGAACTTATCGATTCGACGTCGCGTGCCGGATTTATTAATTCATGCATAACGAGGCCAAGGTGAGTGGTGGAACTTCTGGTGGATGAATGGGTACTGGTGTGGTTACCTATCTCTGCAAGCTTATGTGCTGATAGCATCAAGTGCCAGGCTTCCAACAAGTTGGATTCCGGAAAGCAGCACCTTCCAAAGCGAATCCAGACCTGGAATTTTTAGCGAAGCATAGTAAAGTTAAAAGAACCAGAATTAAATTTATATAAATACGTATAAATCAAACATATAGAACATATAACTAATATTA
>CAIYIP010000394.1 GCA_903926285.1 uncultured Gammaproteobacteria bacterium | reverse complement strand
TGTGCCACCGCCGCCTGTTTTCCACCACTCACCCTTCCAGGTTGCGGCGGCCATCTCAAGTTCAGGTTGTTCGAAACCCAGCGCAGGATCGCCCGGTACGGCCCACCAGCGCCACAGTTCCTTGCCGTCGTTGGCATCGTAGGCCGCGAGGTAACCGCGCTGATGAAACTCGGAACCCGCCTCGCCAATGTAGATGCGACCATTGGCAATACGTGGCGCGCCGGTGATCGAAAGTTGCTTGGAGCGATCGGTCGCCTGCACTTCCCAGACCCGCTCGCCGTTCTCGGCATTTACTGCTACCAGGCGCCCGTCGAGCGTGCCAAAAATTACCTTGTTCTCCCACACCGCAACACCGCGATTCACGATGCCGCAGCAGAGATTTACGGCCCATTCACCGGGCACTTTCGGATCATATTTCCAGAGTTGCACGCCTGTCTTTGCGTCAAATGCGTAGACCTTGCTCCAGGGAGAAGTGACATAAATACGACCATCGACAACCACCGGCGTCGTCTCATAGCTGCCACCGCGCTCGGCAAGATCGCCAAACCAGGCAAGACCCAACTGGCTGATGTTGTCCGGCGTGATCTGGCTGAGCGGACTGTAACGCTGCTCGCTGTAGTCGTGGCCGTAGGACATCCACTGGCCTGCGTCCCCGGCTGAGGAAATTCCGGTTGCGGCATTTTCAGGTGCCGCGCTTTCCGGAGCAGCGGCCACTTCGGTATTACCGGGCGCCACACTGGCGTCGTTACTACAACCAGCAAGACCTGCAGCCACGACCACCGTCATGACAGATAGAACTGAGATTATCGAGCTACGCATTTTTGATCCCCCGGGGAGTGTGGCGTTTTTATTCTTTCAGGCCTGATAGTACAGGGCGTACAGCTGTCAGGGCAAAGGGATAATAAAGCAGTAACACCAGCGCAGATATTCTGCTGTGGGTTTGCAGTCGCAGGGCAAAGTCAGTTTCAGCCAACCCTGCGCACACAAAATGCCGGTGTCATGTGCCGGAATACGATGGTGGGCTCCGGCTTTGATTTGCACCACGCTGCCAACATATGAGTCGACTTGATTCTGCCTGATTCCAGGCAAGCCCGACCTCATACCTTGTTTGCGGTTGCCAGCGCGCAATATCGGCTTGCTTGAACAGCATGACATGCGCTACTTCCTGTCGCTGCGCCTCCGCCCTGCCCCGCGCCAGCATCGCGGCATTGAATTCAATACATTCCTAACGAAGATTATTGATTCCGATATTGAGCAGCGCTCGCACGAGACGGATGTCCGACACACAATTGCCACTGCCGATGTATCCTGGCTTATGTAATCGAGATAAAGGTTATAAAGGGCAATAACGATTCGCCGAAATTCGCTATATAGCTGAAAACCGGCACTCCCACCACGCTCAGCACAATCAGCCCCAATAGCAAACGATTGCCGTAGCGCTGATTCCAGTAGCGATAGTCCTGCGCCAGTTTTTTGGGCAGGAAATAAGGCAAAATATAGTGTCCGTCCAAAGCACCAATCGGAATCAAATTAAAGAGCATCAGAATCATGTTGATCAGCGCCAGGTAAACAAAGAACACCTGCGCACCGTCACTTTGCGTGATGCTCCAGCCATTCGCCACACCCAAGGCATAAAAGTTGATCGCAACGATTGCGATCAGTAGATTCATCGCCGGACCCGCGGCCGACACAAACATGCTCGCCCATCTTGAGCGGAAATTATTCGGGTTGGTCGGCACTGGTTTAGCATAACCAAAACCAATAAGTGCCACCATCAGCAAACCCATTGGATCTATGTGCGCGACAGGATTAAGCGTCAGGCGCCCGGCTTTTTGCGCCGTGTCGTCGCCATAAAATTTTGCAGTGATCGCATGGCCGAATTCATGAAACGTCAGCGAAATTACGATGGCGACAAGGATGATCACAAACAGCGCAGCTTGGCCCTGGAACAGCAGATATATCATGAGTGCAGTATTACGCCTTTTCGAGAATCAGATGACCCAGTGCGCAGTTCGACGCTGGTACGTGGTAAAAGCGGTGGATTTCATTGACCTGTGCGCCCAGCGCCGCCCTCGCGATCAACCACATGACCAGCTCGATGCCTTCCGATCCGGCCTCGCGAATGTATTCAGTGTGGGTGATTTTGGTCAGCTCTTCCGGGTCCTTAACCAACAAGTTGAGGAACTTGTTATCCCATTCGCGATTGATGAGTCCGGCACGTGCGCCCTGCAACTGATGGCTCATACCGCCTGTGCCCCAGATTTGTACGTTGAGATTTTCATCGAACGATTCCACGGCCTTGCGCAATGACTTGCCAAGCGCAAAACAGCGCCTGCCGGACGGCGGTGGATACTGCACCACATTAACCATGAACGGGATCACCCGGCACGGCCACTTTTGGGGCTTGCCGAACATTAAAGACAGCGGCACGGTCAGGCCATGGTCGACTTTGAAGTCGTTACAAATCGTCAGGTCGAAATCATCTTCGATAACAGACTGCGCGATATGCCACGCGAGATCAGGGTGGCCGATCACCGGTGGCACCGGACGTGGCCCCCAACCTTCATCTGCACTTTCAAACTGCTCGCTGCAACCAATGCCAAAGGTCGGGATCACGCGCAAGTCGAATGCGCTGGCGTGATCGTTGTAGACCAGGATGATGACGTCCGGGGTGTTTTCAGCTTCCCACTGTTTGGAAAATTCGAAACCCTTGAACGCCGGCGCCCAGTAATCATTCTGCGTAGTGCCAAGATCAATTGCGGCGCCAACGGCTGGGATATGTGAGGAAAATACCGCTGAACTAATACGCGCCATCATTTTTCTCCGATGTACCGATTGCCTTCGATGGAGCGCCCCCCGCCCAGCATCATCAGGCGGTATTCTTCTGGCCCCATGTTAGTCATCGTCGATACGCCACGTTCAAACGGAGTTTTGTCGGTATAGAACAATTTAGCGAGAAAATAGATGTTGGCACCGTTGGCGATACACTTGTTGTAGTCGCGCGCGAGCACCGCTAGCTTCTGTTCTTCGCTCATGGGCCATTCATCAACATAAACACGTTCATCGGCAAGAAAGCGCGCACGATTCTCGGCTTTGATAAGCGACATACAGAACTGGTTCAGGTGGTAGCCCTTGCGTGACATGTCCGCATCGAACACGGTAGTACCGGGAATATTCTGGTAAGGCTTCTCAAGTGCCATGGTCGCGGTCTCTCACTGCTTTGCAATGGTGAAAATGATACGCGCTCGAAGGTCAGAAAGCTTTTGAAAAATCAGGGTTCGGGAAAGATCAATAACAGGAAACGCTACTAATCCACCGATGCCGTACCAATTTTTGCCCCGTCTCGCCGATGGGCAAAGCGCTCACCCCCTCGTTACGGAGAGCGGATAGGTATTCGTGCTCTCATGCAACAACATTGCCTCATCGAGCGGCTTGTCGTGTCCGAGCACAGCGTAAATTTTCAATAGCACAGCCTGTTCTATCCCGGCGCCGGGAAAACCTTCGCAGGCTTCTGCAAGCAACTTCAGATTGAATTGCTCCGGAACATATTTGCGGTTGGAAAGATGGATCCGGAATATCGGCTCGCGAATTGGCAGGCTGAACAGATCCCCAAAGAAAATTGCATCGAGCCTGCCCTTGTGCACGAGTTCGGGCGGGAGCGCCATCGTCGTAGATGGCCCAGCAGAACAGCGCTTTATAGGTGGCTGCCTGCAGCTTCGTGAAACCGTCGATAACGGCTGGTTCTTCGCGGAATTCAATTACGATTAGCGGATTTCAGAAAGGGAAAGCTGCCGACTGGTTCAACTCAACTTGCGCTGCTGCGTCACGTTGTGGACGAAGTTTTTGCAGTATGACCCAGCACCACGATTCAGGAACGATACTTCCTGCGACAACTTAAGGCGGTTCACCTCGCCTTGCGGGTACTGCTCATGGCGCTCGTGGAAAGAGTTGGCATGATTGGTCTTGAGCAGCAAAACCAGGGAGCACTCGCGGAACACTTGCAGGCTTTCCTGCCTGAAGCCGATGACGAGCAGGATGATAGGGGAGGAATGAGAGAGAAAAAGGGTTACGCCAATTTTGCTTCCGCATTCCCGAGCCCTCTAATACTATTACTTGTCACGGAGTTACTCAGATGAATACTCACACATGAATACACTTGCATGATCAATGGTAAACCACCAAACACATGGCAGCGCTGGGTGCGCCAACCCCAGAGGTTGTTGTTACGCAGAGCCTTGTTTCAGATCCATCTGTGGAGCGGCATTGGGGTCGGTCTTTACATTTTTTTCATCAGTGTAACCGGCAGTGTGCTGGTGTATCGCAATGAACTTTATGTGGCCGCCATACCTGATCCCGTTATATCGACGTCTGCAGGCCCGGCATTAAGCGACAGCCAATTGAGCGAAGCCGCTTTGCTTGCGCATCCCAACCACCAGGTGACGCAAATCGTCCGCGACAACCATCCCGATTACGCGGTGGAAATCTGGCTGGAGCGCGATGGTAAAGTACGGAAGCGGTTAATCGATCCTCGCAGCGGCGAGGATGTCGGCAGTGCGACAGAAACCAGCGTTATGCTCGTCTCGAAGTTGATCGAGTTACATGATGATCTGCTTGCGGGTTCCACCGGTCGCAAGGTTAATGGTATAGGCGCATTCGCCGTGCTGCTCGTAGCACTTACCGGTCTCGTGATCTGGTGGCCGGGAGTCACGCGATGGAAGCGCAGCTTGAGCCTGCACAGGGGCGTTGGCTGGCGGCGCCTCATCTGGGATCTGCATAGTATGGTGGGCTTCTGGAGCGTGGGTTTTGTGCTGGTGTTTGGCCTCAGCGGGCTTTATCTCTGCTTTCCCGAAAGTTTTCATGCGCTGGCAGATCGCATAGAACCGCCAACTGCGGAAAACGGCGGGAGCCGTGTCGTCGACACCGTACTCTACTGGCTGGCTTTCCTGCATTTTGGCCGGATCAACGGCATAGGTATTCCCTGCGACGGCCCGGGTCTTTGCGACCAATCGGTCAAGGCAGTCTGGGCGGTGTTCGGTCTTGCTCCTGCGGTGATGTTTGTTACCGGCGCGACCATGTGGTGGAACCGGGTGCTGCGGCGTTGGTAGAGCTTGCAGTGAACACTAAACCACTTGGGGACAAGCGCTTGGCACTTAGTGAAGGCCTTCGCCATGAAAGTGCAGGGGAATTGTTCGCATGGATGCGAACATAAGCTACATGGACGTATTCACGCGGTCCCCGGAATCTTCATGGCGCAGGCCTTCACTAAGTGCCATTCGGGGACAGCTTACTTTTTCACACGATTGCCTTTTTTTGAAGCACACAAGATGTGTCTATTCCATGCCCTTGGCATCGATTTCCCAGTTGGGATTCGTGCACAAGCTGCATTCAGCGCCTTTGAACATGCTGCCGGCTTCCGCATCACCCTTGAAGTGATAACGGAGCCAGTTTGATGCCACGTTGGCAAACTCACCACCCCCGGGGTGGTACATCGTGGCGGTATGCCCGGCGTTGTCGCGTGCGCCGTAGAACACGGGCACATGGTTGATCAAATCAAAGTTGGTGTGTGATGGCTCCATCATGAAATCGACTTCACCGCCGTTGATGAGCAACACCGGGCCATGCAATTGCGCCAGAGCATCGGTGGTAGGGAAAACCGAAGCCGGGGCATTGGGATTGGGCGCCTGCACTCCGGAATTGAACACGCCAATGGTGCCAACTCGTGGATCGCTACCGAGAGCCACCGACAGGAAGCCGCCACAGGACTGCCCCATAATCGCCACCTGCGTAGTGTCGATCTTGCCCTGCAGCGGTGAACCTGCACGGGCATTTTCAGTTTCCGCCCAGGCGATGGCGCCAAGCAGATCCCCGGCATTTTGCTGGCGCCGCTCTTCACCTTCGATTGCCGTTGTGGTCAAGACCAGAAAACCGTGTGAGGCTATCGTGCCGAGAAAACCGCCATATTGTGGATTGCCTATGGCACACCCGCCATTGCCCCAAACCACGACTGGCAAAGTGTCTTGCGCCGGAAACGCATTCAACTCGGCAGGACGAAACAGGATGTGGCGCGGCGAGTTGAAGGCGCCCTCCGTCATCGTCGCATAAGGACCAGGCTCAGCCTGCGGCGCTCCTTCGAGCGGCAGCTGCCGGTTGATCATCTCCATCGTTACGCCGGGGGGCTGGGCAATGGCGATACTACTAAGCACGAGCAGTGAAAGAGTGCTACGGATAACAGAAATGCAACGCATGATGATTCCCCTGATAGTTTTAAATGCGACTCATAACATAAAACATTGTCCCATAACTCACTTACAAGGCAACTAACAATCCTGTTTGACGGCAGCCACGCGTTGCCGGATGATCGGTCTATATAAAAAATATCCGCCCACAGAGGAAGGAAAACTTCATGAAAAACCTACGCAAGACCCGAGGGATTAGTACGCTGGTTGCCGTATGCTTGGCCCTACTGATCAACGCACCGGCTGATGCCCACCATTCATTCGCCGCCGCCTACAACCTGGAGGCACCCATCTCCATTGTGGGCAAAGTTGTCGACGTCCGCCTGACCAATCCGCATTCATATTTTTTTCTCGAGGTCACGGGTGACGACGGCAAAATCGTGAACTGGAAATTCGAGGCTGGCACACCCAGTGGCATGCTGCGCAACGGTTATTCACCACAAGTCATCAAGAAAGGCGACACTGTCACCATCAATGGCTTCCGCGCCCGCAATGCATCCAACAACGGCATGCTGCGCGAACTCATCACCGCCGATGGCAAGGTCTATGGCATGTTCGGACCACAACAAAATGCGGGTAATCCGTGATGATGAGGCAGACCATGATTAAAATTCTGAACACTCAGTCTAAAAACACCTGCCTTTGCAACGGCATGCTCAGCACACTGCTTACTGTATTGTTACTCGGCAATCCGGTTCTCGGGCAGGAAACAGTAGCAGGCGGTCCAATGCCGCGCATGGCCGACGGTCATCCTGATCTGAGTGGAATCTGGTGGACTGGTGGCGACCTTGGCAGTCCCAGCTACAACAGTAGCAGGGCGGGGGCACCGCCAGTGCCTTCGTATACTGCTCTGTATAAACCCGAAGCGGCAGCACGTGTAGCGACGCTGTATGACAAGGACGATCCCACGCTGCAGTGCAGACCCACGGCCTTCGGCACACTCAACGTACGCCTGTTCGATGTAGGAACCCTCGGCCAGATCATCTCGACTCCAGCTATGATGGTATTCCTGCAGGAAACCTTCCACGGCTACCAACTGATTCCAACCGATGGCCGCGAACATCGCGTTGTGCCGCCTTCATTTCGCGGCGATGCAGTAGGCCACTGGGAAGATGACACCTTTGTCGTCGAGACCAGGAATTTCACCGACGACACATGGATCTGGGCTGAAGGCCGCATCTCCTTCCATTCCGACCAGATGCGTATCGTCGAACGTTACCAGCGTCCCGACTCCAACACCCTGCTCGTCGATGCCACGGTTTACGACGAAGGTGTATTGACAGCACCGTGGATCGTGCCAACGCAGCGCCTTGTGCTGGCACCATTCGATCAGTTGTTGCCGCTGATCTGCACGGGAGTGGAAACCCAGGAGCTGATGGACGACGCGGCGGAACTTGCTGAATAGTGGATACCTCAATTGTCGAGGGGGACGACGACTGTTGCAGGGGACAGACTACTGCCACTGACATTGGGGGAGAGGTTAATAACAATCGTGGCAGTCCTCTGTCCCCGTTTGCTGGAAGATTGATGGCAAACGCAGCAGTGGTCTGTCCGCGCTTCCCTGCAGTTGCTTGAGTCAATCGTCCTGTGCCAGCAAGTAATTGCGCCGAAACTTCACCTCACCCATATGCTCAATCTGCTGCTCAATCATGGCATCCATAGCTGCGAGCAAGGGCGCATACTTTTGCTCGTCGTGCTCAAGCCTGCCCAACACCGTGCACAGCGCTTCCAGGCTGCTGCTGTAATTTTTTTCCGGCTCGCGGCGAATGCGATAACGTGAAGGTGCTTGTAGGTCGAAACTGATGCGGGGTAGTGTTTGCAACCAGGGCGACGTCAGCAGCAAACGCCGACTTTTGCGCCAACTGGCATCGAGCAAGAGCAACGGACGTGTGCGCGCTTCATCAGACTCCAACTCTGCAATATCCCTGCTCTGAGGACCAGGATAAATCAGCAAGGCATGGTCAAGTTCGGCGCGCAGTGCTGCCGGCAGCGTGTCTTCGACGGGAGCATCAGTGACAGCATGCAATTGGCACTGCCCTAATCCCAACACGGCAATACGCGCAGTGTTGAGCGCATGATCTTGTTCCTGCCTGTGTTGCAATATGTGAACGGGCCAGCGATTGGCAATGGCGTACTGGGGCAAGGCCGTACACAAACACGCAGGCAAGGGACGATGGCAACGCATACAGGATATTCGTTTCATGCCAAGATTTTACTCCTTACTCAAGTGACAACAACGATTCATGCGACTTGGGCAAAATCTACAGGTTTTACGCAAATGGCCAGGATTCAGTTACCCCGCTTGCTCAAGCTAAGCTCGCAGGTCCAATTTGGATTCGTAACCAACATGGGATGACCAACTTTTGGCAACCAACTGGGGACACCCACTGCAGACAGCTGGCTGAAATTCTGAACAACCCTGTGTGTCGTAAAGTTTTATCGGAACTTTTTCAACAACAATAAAGAGGTGTGTTTATGGAAGAACAACAAATAGGCTGGTTTGCAGCGATCATCGGCGGCGGCTTTGCGGGCTGGCTGGGTTATCTTGTTGCTGGTCTCATCGGCGCCTGCATCCTGATCGCGCTCAAACGCATGATAAAAGGGCAATGAACCAGGCTTGACGTTGTCCTCCCTTCGGCATTGAATATGCAACTGCATCAGTCAGTATAAATAAAACAAGCTGACCTGATTTGCTATAGCCACTGCCCTTGAGTATTAAAAGCGCCATTCGTGGCTCAGCCATTTTTCAGTCGATGAGGGGATCAACGATGAACACCAAAATCCGCGTGGCAGTGTGTACTTCCGGGGCCTTGCTCTGCACTGCCACGTATGCCCATCATTCCGTGACGACCCATTTCGACATGACGCGTAGCATCGAAATCCGCGGCGTTGTGGTTGATTTCAAATTGCGCAGTCCACATGCCTCGATAGTGGTTGATGGCCAGAGTTATGTTGATGGTATGCTGCAGGACGAAACCGTGCAGCGCTGGGAAGTGGAATCGTCAGCGGCGCCGGGACTGCGGGCGATGGGCATCGATGTTGATACTTTCAAGCCGGGAGATACAATCACCGTAATCGCTGCACCAAACCGCCAGCCCGGGTTCCGCTTCGTCAATTCGTCCAACTTTGTTGATGCCAGCGGCACACGCTACAGTCGCGCAACAGCCGATCGTGTACAAAACGCCACCGCAGACAGTGTTGCCTATCTAGACGGTATTGCCCGCATGGCCGGACGCTGGAGCGCACCGGGTGCGTTTGCACGCCAGGAAGGCACTCCCCTGCCACTCAATGAGGCGGGCCGCTCTGCACGTACCAACTACGATCCCAAAACATCTCCCGCCAACACCTGCGAGGCGATGAATATCCCCGACCTCTTCAATGCACCGTATTTGTTCGACATACAGGTGAACGGCAATGAACTCGTCATCCACAACCAGCCCTGGGAAGTGGTGCGCAGAATTCCGTTGACCGGAGAAGAAATCGTTACTGAACCGCAAGGTGCGTTCGGTGTTGTAAGGGGACGCATCGATGGCGCCACTGTCATACTCGACAGTGACCGTTTTCCACCTTCGCGTTGGGGCCTCGGCGGGGCTACCCAATTTCTCGGCAGTGGCACCGACCTGCCATCGAGCGCGCAGAAAAAAGTCAGTGAACGCTTTACGCTCAGCGACGACGGTTTGACACTGAACTACGACTACACACTGGAAGACCCGACTTACCTGAGCCAGGCCTTCAACGGCCGTCTGCAATTTATCCGTGTAGCGGCCGATACTGCGATGTATCCGTATGAGTGCGAGGTGGAAAGTGCGTCGATGTTTTCACGCACACCCGAGGATGCAACTTTGCAGGTGGGAGATTGATTGGCGCCAACGCTGTTCAAACAAAATCACACCAGAGCCAGACTTGAATTCTGCCTGCCAGCTTCCATGTAAGTGAGTAGACCAACAAAGTGAAGGCAAGCGTGATGGCCTGCGCAATCATGACGCGGGTAATACACCCTGGACGTCCATTCCCAGACATTCCCAATCAAGTCGTAGAGACCGAGTTCGTTAGCGGCATAACAGGCTACCGGGGCAGTACCCATGTAGATACGTGTGGAATAAAAAGAATATTGGGACAGTCGTCTACCGCAGTGACTGCCGGTTGCTTAACTGCTGGTTGGGAAGTCGTGGATATAAGTCGGCTTCCTGTTTTTTACAGCTGCTGATCCAGCAGAAGTGCCGCAAGAATAACCAAGTGCACGAGCTACCTTCACGTGCAAGTCATGTACAGCCCTTCACCTGTTTATTTTGATCACGGCTTGACGATGCGGCCACACTTCAAGGGACACTAAATCCGGCCCTTTGACGAATAGCCGCTTTCGCATAATGCGCAACATAAGTGCTCTTTAAACGAGTATTGTATTTATATATGCGACTTCTAGAATAGCGCCATCGTTTTCAAGGATGTAGTTATGCTTACGTTAAGACCCGCAGCAGCACGAGGTGCAGCAAACTTTGGCTGGCTCGATTCGAAACACACATTTTCGTTCGGTCGCTATTACGATCCCGCACACATGGGATTTGGTCCATTGCGTGTGATCAATGAAGACAAGGTGAAACCCGGCGCCGGTTTTGCTACCCATGGTCATCGTGACATGGAAATCATTTCGTATGTGCTGGATGGTGAACTTGCACACAAGGACAGCATCGGCACTGGCTCAGTCATGCGTCCGGGCGATGTGCAGCGCATGACAGCGGGCAGCGGCATCATGCACAGCGAGTTCAATCACTCTGAACAGAATCCTGTGCACTTCCTGCAGATCTGGATTGAGCCAGCTCAGATTAGTCTAACGCCCGGCTACGAGCAAAAGCATTTCGAACCTGAGGGTATGCGCGATCAGTGGCGCGTAGTGGCGAATCCCACCGGCACTGATGGTGCGATAAAAGTTCATCAGGACATGCGGCTGTTGGTCACCAAACTGAGCGCAGGCAAAAGTCTCGATTACGCTGTGCCCGGAAATCGCACTGTCTGGATACAAGTAGCACGAGGCGCAGTCACCATCAACGAACTGGCTCTTGTGCAGGGGGATGGCGTGGCCATTAGCGATCTCGACCAGATCACGGTGCTTGCGAATGACGACAACGAAATACTACTTTTCGATTTGCCGCGCACTGGCGACTGAACCTTCGTGACGCGAACGGCAGTTCCCGGCATCAATTTCAAATTAAGTCCTTCCCGGCCATAACTTGAAACGTGGGCGCTCCTGACTTTGATTCTTATCACCACATGAAAGCAGACCAGTTGCATGACTCGCTGCATCTCAATGCTCGAACTGGTTGCCTGCTGGCTTACTCGATCACACCAACATTAAACTCTGCATTAAGCCAGCCATCCTCCATGGCAGCAGTGTCAATATCCTGGTTCTGCAAACGTTCGGCGGTAATTTTCCCGCTAGCCAACAGATAAGCCAACACTGCACCCTGGCGTGCCATGGCCAGATCCTGCAGCATTTGCTCCGTCACCGGTTCCGCTGCGATCAGACGTTCGCGTAAGTTGGCACCGTAAGCAAGGGCGTCGAATACCGGCTCGCCTTCTTCCTCAGCATCCGAGGCGGGTGCTGGCGTGAATGGCACACGCAGTTCTTCGAGCGCTGGTACCAACATCCTACTGGTGTAGAGGCTTTCGAGTATTGCCAGCCGCCGCTCGGGCAACTGCGCATCCGAATTGTCCTGCGCCAATTGTGCTTCGATGCGCGCTTCCACGGCGCTGATCTGCAAGGCTGCAGTATCTTCATCGGCAGCAAGCGGTGCAGGAACCACGAGTGCGAGTTGTGGCCGTTGCCCGAGTGCCATCAGTAATTGCTGCAGCTTTTCTTGTTCGGGCGGTGCGAGGTCACTGTGGCCGGGGCGGAAGCGAATACTGTCGATTGCTTCCGCGTCGCCACCGATCAGGTTGCCCAGCAGGCGGAACGGCGACGTCACGATATTAACGATGACATTAAAAATCGCCTGCCGGATTACCGGACCAAAATCGAACTCGGGATCGTTCAAATTGCCGGTGATCGGGACTTCAAGGGCGATGATCCCTTCACTGTTCTTGAGCAGCGCCACCGCGAGGTCCAGCGGCAGATCCATTGCCTTCGGATAATCCACACGCGCGCCGAGCCGCATGTCTTTGATGGTCACTGAATTGCTTGCCTGCAATTGGCTGTCGTTGATTGTAAACGCCAGCGCGACATCAACATTACCTTCGGCAATTTCGCGCCCAGCAAACTTGATGATATAGGGAGTCATCGCTGGCAACTTCAGATTAGTGAATGCCAGTTCTATTTTAGTCTGCTGCTTGATATCCATTGGGTTCATTGCACCAGTAATGTCGACAAGACCAAACTCATCCACCTGCCCTTCCAGGCTGATCGTCATGGCCTGGCTGGAGTTCGACGAAAAGCTGCTAATCTCACCATTGAGCGCAACCATCTTCGTATCGAACACAATAGGCAGGCTGCGATCGGTAAAATCGGAACTGGCACCACTGATTTGCATACGTCCAAGGGTTATCGCGAAAGGTGTAACAGCGTTATCCGTTGTTTCTTCCAGTAGTGCTGGTGCATCGGCTGCATTGTCTACGTCTGCAACTTGTGCCACCGATTTTCCAACCGCAGCTGCATACGCTGGCGTGAATGCCTGACCAATGTTGGTGATACTGTTTTCGTCGATGAGTACGCGCCCATATGGCGCATCGATTAATAGTTCAGAAATATCGAGACGCCGGCTATCCAGCGCAAAATCGATGTTATCGACTCGCAGCGCTTCCACACTCAGCAGCGTTTCAGCACGTTGCTGATCGACGAGCTGGAGATTATTCAGCGTAATGTCCCCCTGAAGAGCCAGAGCTTCGCTGTTGTTGCTGCGCAGTTGGGCAGTAAGGCCCAAAACGCCGCTCTCCAGCGTAACCTGTGCGAATTGATCGAGGTAGGGCTGCAGTTGTAGCAGTGACAAGTCCGCAAGATTGAGGGTTGCATCGAGATCGAGCATCGGAAACAGTTGCAAGGCTCCCGTCATATTTAACTTGCCACCGGAGTTGGGCATGAGTGATGCGTCGAACGGCAAGGCAGTCTCGGGTGCAAGCGTAAAGTTCTGCAAGCGCGCCTGCGCCTGCACAGTAAAAGCTGCTGGTGTTTGTGTGGTCTGATCAGTGAAATTGACAGTGGTATTGGCTAACACAAATTCACCGAGACTCAGTTGCAATGGAGCGCCAGCTGCATCAGCCGGGGTCTCCTTTCTGCCCAGACCAGCCAGCATTGCCTGCAAGTTCAATACGCCCTGAGCATCGCGCAGCACAACGAGATTGACGTTATCAATACGCAAGGCAGCAGCTTGCCCACGCAACTCCGGATACACAAAGTTGGCGTTTTCCAGCACCGAAGTTCCACCCGTCAGAAACGCGGCATCACTGCCGTTTTGCACGGCATCCAGCGCACTGATCTGCACGCCCAGATTGTGGATTTCCAGATGCGGACCAGTGTCATCGAGGCTAAACAGATAATCGAACTCAGCAGCGACCCTGCCGTCTCTCAGCACAAACGGCAGGTTATCCTGAAAATAACGGTAGGGCGTCGTGAGGCTGAAATTATCAAGAGCGAGATGTCCTGCAAATTGCAAAGGCAAAATATCAAAGTTGCTGTCCCAGGTCAGCGTGGCATCCTGCTCGATCTGCATGACCAGATGCTCGCTGCCCTTTTCGGCAGTATCGAGCGTGGAAATATTGGCGACGTCAAGATTGACCGGGCCAAGCGTTGTCGCGAAGTCGGTCTGAGGTACTTCATCACGATACTCGATGCTGCCATTCAGATACTGGATGCGGCGGATCTCAAGAGGAAATAATTCGTCATTGGCCTCGTTGTCTCCTGTTGCGCTTTCTGCCTCTGAAACTGGTTGCACAACACTTGCTTCCGTACTGACGGGCTCCGCAGTCGCGGCCCACTGCCGGGCCAACCGTGTGATCGTATCGTCGGCTGCACTGTAACGGGTGTAATGCAATTGCAGCGTGTCGACAGTGATTTCCGCAATGCTTACTTTCAACAGCAACAGACGCGATGGGTCAAGATTCAGATAGAGCCGACCAAGACTCATGAGTGGACTACTGTCGGCGGCATCTATCTGCAGCAACTCGACCGATGCAGTTAGGGTAAACGGATTGAAGTGAATACTTTCGACGCGGGCACTTGCGCCGAGCCGCTGCTGTAGCGTATTGACTAGCTGCCCCTCAGCCAGCCACGGCAGCAACAGAAACCCGAGCAGCGCGTAGAGACTTAACAGGCCGCCCGTCCAGAGCAAGGGGCGACGCCGTTGTTGCATAAAGCTCTTGAGTTTGTTCATAGACGTATCCTTATGTCAGGCCCCATGCTTATGACGCTCCCTGCCCAATGATACCGCAAGAAAAAAATGGGGACAGACCACAGGAGAACTGCCTTGAGGCGCACGCCAACGGCTGCAGCTTGCGTTAGTCACGCGGTACTTCCAATTTCATTTCTGCACCCTATACTGCATGCCAGCAAAATTTTAGTTTCTGGAGAGAAATAAACATGAGCTTGTTTCGTTCTAGCGTCAGCACCCGCGTGTTATGCACTGTGTTGTTTACAACGACTCTGCCCGTTCAGGCAGCCCCGGCAACCGAGTCCGATCCTGCACCACGCAATGCCGAAGGCAGGGTCCTGATCAGTCACGCGCCGGGGCAGCCCAAGGGCTTATGGGTAACCGACTACAGCACGGGCCTGCCTTTTTTCAATATCGACGACGTCAAGTTCAAACCCTGGGCAAAAGGCTTGTTTGATGAACGCCAGAAACATGATCTCGAACCACATGCACGATGCAAGGCATCGGGAGCAATTCGCCAGCTACTGACGCCCTACGGTGTGGAAATTCTCGAAGTTACGGCGTTGCAGCGCGTGTATATCTTCGACATCGGCGGCCCGCATTCCTACCGTGAGATACACATGGATGACCGCTCGCATCCGGTCGCTCCAGAACCTACGAATTACGGTCACTCCATAGGCTGGTGGCAGGGTGATACGCTGGTTATTGATTCGGTGGGATACAACACCGACTTCTGGTTTGAACGCGCTGGCCTGCCGCATACAGAGGACGTACATGTCACGGAGTATTACACCAGGCGCGATAAAAACACGATGGACTATCGTTTTGTCATGGTAGATCCAACGGTCTACGACGCTCCGGTCGAAGGCAATCTCCGCCTTAACTGGCGCGAAGGTGAAGAGCTGTTCGAATACATGTGCCAGCAGTCCAACTACGCGACAGACCTGATGGTCAACCAAGATCTCGAAGCGATAGGCAAGGCAAGCAAGATCGTTCCATAAGCCAGGCTCAGGTCGCCACTTCAAGTCACTGTTTCAGGTAACGACGAAATACCGGATCTCCACTCCGTCTGGGAGGCGCACGCCCTTGCAGACAAACAGGCGCCGATTCATCCAGGCGTATTTTTCAGAAGAAGTTTCAAGGCGCGGTGTGGTCCGGAAGTAGTACTCGGAAGGGTCCACGATTTCGCCGGCATTGATACGCGCTATGACTTCGGGTGTGGCCTCGCGGATCCCGGGGTTTTCGACATAAATCAACGCGCCGTCGTCGGCCTGCAGTGTGTAGCGCGCACTGATCTCGGTGACACCATCTGCACGCACAATCTGCCAATCCGCGCCACCGGGCAATACGATGCCGTTGAGCTTCGGCCCTGTTACGGTCCCGCCAGTCACGCCGATGATCCTGCGTACACCCATACCGGTATTGCCGAGCTGCAACGGAGCCTCCAGACTCGCTACAACTTCAAAGGCAAACTCCAGCGTCGGATCAGCACTCGTCTCCGCTGCGCGCGTCCGCCCAGCTCCCATCGCTGCTGTTACTGTGGCCAAACCTGCCACTATGGACTGCCTTCGAGTTAATTTCATACGCTTCCCTCATTTGCAGATTCTGGTTGCAGATCGATCCGGTAATTGATCAGTTCGCCGGTTTTCTGGTTACGCAGCTTCATGAGCTCATGTATCTGGAACAGCGAGCCGATGATGATGTAACAACCTGGCAGGAAATCCAGTTTGTGAAGCTCCTGCAATTGCTCCGGACTCAAGGCTCTTAGCTTGCGCTCATCAAGCGTGTACATGCCCGTGACCTTGCGCGGCTCGTCGTTCAGCGGCTGCATAATCAGCTCAAACGGCAGAAACAAGTCCATCTCGGTCATCTTCTGGACGAAGCTCTCGGCTATTTTTTCGCCTTCGAATAGTTCGGAAAGCAACATCTTCCTGGATTTAAGATAATCAGTTTGCTCACCTGTATCAGTATACAAGGCGATACCCTCATCCTCGCCGAGAAGGGGGCTGTTCTTATCCAGGCAGATCGTGAGCGTGGTGCTGTCTTCTTCGTGATCATCAAAACCAATGAGGAAAGGATGGCGCTGGATAATCAACGGCACGTAGGTGGCACCCCAGTTCTCCTTGTCATAAAAAACATTTTCGCCGGGGCGCAAGCCGAACATTGCGACTGGCCGAATCTGCTGATTGTCGGGATTCTTTACAAACACGACAGGATAGTTGGCGGTGCACGCGCTCAGTTCTGCCAGCGTCACTGATGCCAGATTGAAATTTTTTGCATGGCCAAAATCCGGATTCGGTTTGACCCGCAGCTTTCCATGTCTGGTGTTGTCTACGGTTTCCACATAGTCGTAATTCTTCATTGCTTTCCCCTGGCCTGCTTGTTGTTGTAAATCTATCTGCCTTTCGTTGGCAGCGCTGTTGGTCAAAGCCGGGAGCATTCCACAGCCGCCGCATCAGATCAACAGCATAGTGGCTGTCCCATAACTTAATTAACAGCATAGTGGCTGTCCCATAACTTAATTAACAGCATAGTGGCTGTCCCATGACTTATCCCATGACTTAATTTGGCTGTCCCATAACTTAATTGGTCGGTGCCAGTACTTTGGTCTGGAATTATGTGTAATAGCAGCCTATGCTTTGCCCACTAAAACCAGATCTAACCAGAGGATGTGAAAAATGCTCACAAAAACCTATGTGATTATGCTGCTGACTTTGCTATTCGGAATATCGGTTCAGGCAGCGGAACCAGAACCGGCACCAACGCTGGAATCCCTGCAGGAAGAAGTCGAACGTCTGCGCAGCATCATGCCGGGCCAGGCCTTTGCAATGACGCAAGTGGCCTACAATTTCAATAATCTCTGGTTTGCAGCCCAGGCTGAAAACTGGCCATTGGCACAGTTCTATCTGAATGAAACCAAAGTGAGGCTGCGCTGGGCAATGCGAATAACACCCGTCAGAAAAATTTCCACTGGTGATATTGAGCTGACTGCCATTGCTACAGCTCTCGAAACCGGACCGCTGGCGACTGTGGAACAAGCCATCACTGCGCACGATAACGCAGGATTTGTTGCCAGCTATACGGCAATGATGCACGGTTGCCAGGGCTGCCATGAGGCGATTGAAAAACCCTTCCTGCAATTGCAGATACCGACAATGCCTGCAGAGGCTATGATCAGATTTACACCGTGATGCACACCTGACCACTAAACTGCAGATTTATGGCAGCCAACTCCACAAATTCAACCCACACTATGCAGATATTCCCGGGTTTCCAACGCCGTCTTGCATTCATCCTGACATCTCTGCTGGTTACGTGTACCAGCATTGGTGGCACGCAGGCAGCAGTGCTCCCGGACCATGCCCCTATTTCAGTATTGATCGTCGCCGATGAGGTGAATCCTCATAAATTGGCAGACGCCGATCTTACCCAGCCAGAGGATCTGGAGCCGGCCTTGTCCGCTGCCGATAGTCCACTGACGCTTTCGGGAATAAGCACTGTGAACAGTCAATGTGCTGATGATGCGTTGCGCGCGCTCGCCTCATCAGAACCACCTGATGTTGTCGTGTATTTTGCACATCGAGCGGCAAAACATTGCGATGGCAGTGATGCGCAAGTCGAATTCACCCGACTGATTGCAAATGGCTTGCAGAATGGCCTGGGTGTGGTTGTACTTCATCATGGCTTGTATGTGGACTTCATCTCACCCGGCGCGAAAGACTCCTTGCTGAACCTGATAGGTGCAAAGACCAACAGCATCAAATGGGATACTGTTGACGGGCAGCGTGTGTATAACGTGGGCGGCGCCCATTTTGTGAGCAGCAATGGCCTTGCCTATACACAGCAAGACCAGTTTGTCGGTGTTAGCGGTGTTGCGGCCGGCAGCTATCCCTTCTTCGTCAATATTCCCGATGAACTCTATTCCGATACCACCTTGCTCGAAGAAGCAGGTGAGATACGCACTCCCTTGTTTGCTTCCGACTCGCAAGGCGCGCGCCTGCTGGGTTATGCGCTGATTCGAACTGGCTGGGCCGGGCGCGTGGTGGCGTATCAACCAGCAGAATATCAACCTAATGCCCTTGATGATCGCGACGGACCAAACTTCCAGATTCTGGTGAACGCGATTCATTTTGCAGCGTATGGGGATAAATA
>CAIYIP010000393.1 GCA_903926285.1 uncultured Gammaproteobacteria bacterium | reverse complement strand
GGAATTGTTCGCATGGATGCGAACATAAGCTACATGGATGTACTTGCGCGGTCCCCGGAATCTTCATGGAGTAGGCCTTAACCACGGGCAACTCGGTGTCAATCCTTGCTTTGATAAACCCCAAAATGCACAAAGGGCGAACTGGCCCGCTGGCCGGGCCTAACGTTGGCAGGCACCTTGTGCTGCACTGCGGGCAGGCTCTTAAGATAACTCGCAATTGCAAGCGCATCGGCCGCCTCGATATTGGCATAACTCGGCCAAGGCATGACGGGCAGGGTTTGCCCACTGTGTTTGTCCACACCAGTCTGCAGCATCGTGACGATGTCCTGCACACTCCAGCTGCCAAGACCAGTCTGCATGTCGGGTGTCAGGTTTGCGGGATAGACCACGCCAGGATTACTTACGACAAATGGATTTGTATAAGCGATACCGGTGTCTGAACCAGCCAACAGCTGCGCCGAATTCGGTATACCGACGAGCGCGCCATTGGTGTGGCAACTGCCACAGCCGAGCAGCCCAACCATATATTTGCCGCGAGCAATATCAGCCGGAGCAAAGTCCGGATTTGCCAGAGCTTCAGGAGTGTCGAGCCGCGTAGCTGGCGTCAACTGCTCGTAAGCTTCGAGCGGGTTGTATGCAGCCGTACAAGCGCACAGTGTAAGCAGAACGGTAAGATAGCTGATCATCTGTTTCATGGTGTGAATTCCTGAACGCTTAGCCAAGCCCAAACCACTTACCTGGCTAAAATTATTGTTGTTGGTATTCACCTGGCGCAAACTGATCCAGATTAATACGGTTTAACCACATCGCCTCTGATCAGATACCGATCTGCGAACCGGATTTCCAGCGGCTCGCCAGCAGAGACCGCACCCCAAGGCACTGGCTTTTGGGCATGAATATGCAAATGCGGAAAATCGGTGTTGCCGGTATTGCCTACTCTGGCGAGCACATGGCCGGCTGCAACTGCCGCAGCAGCAAGACTCTCCTGCTGTAGATGACCGAGTAGTACCTGGAAATCATTACACGCAAGCAACACATAGTTGCCTTCCATGTGTGTCCGGTCGCACTCACCCACCGACAAATCCACAAAATTATTTTCCATGCTGACAATCTTTATCACCAGCAGCAACAGCGCGCATGCCAGATAAAACAGGCCAGTAGTAACGGGGAAAATCACCCAGAGCGTTGCGTGTCTGATTATCCAGAAATACGTTACACAAACCAGAAAGCGCAGCCAGCAATCAAGCTTGACTACGCCAGCTTGCAACCACCACAACAAGAGACCAGGCAACAGCAGTTGCAGCATCACTGTCTGAAGCTCTAACACCATCCTGTGCTCCGTAGATTTTTAGAAGTGGTGCCATTAGATGCCTGACTCGCGTCAGGCCGATTGACATCTATCAAGTCGAAACAACAACGCACGCCGGGCCTGTGCGCGGCAGGCAGTTAATCCTTGCTTAAGTGGCTGACGAGTCGCGTAACTCCGGCCGCATCATCAGGCGCGTCTTCCAGCCAGGCATCCAGATAGGCAGCCATTTCTGCTGGCATGCGGAGATTTTCAGCTAAAGCGTAGGGAGTTGTTCGGGTTCTTATGGCTTTCTTTTTTGCGGGCTTTGGCATGAGTCATTACTCTCGATAGTTACGGTTCAGCTTAATGGCCAGCTCGATATCGGTATCCTGCGTTGACTTGCCACCACCGCCCACAACTGCTTACCTCGCAGCGAGTAATACACGCGGTATCCGGGGCCAAAATCCATCTTCAACTCAACAAACCCTCCTGCAACATGTTGTAGCGTACAAGCTACACCCGTTAATGCAAGAAATTGGCAATACGAAAGAAGAAGCCAGACAGCTGACGCAATAGTCTGCAAAATGTATTTGTGTAAAACGGCAAGTCATCCTGACTTTACCTCTTCATCCCTGAGTATGGTTTGAGTTTAGCAGGGCTCTCATAGTTTGCAGAAAAATCAACAGAATAAGAGTTCTATTTTCCACACCGCGCAGACTCCTTTTTCTCTCCTTGCTATAATCAGAACTACCCTCCCGCCACCCGATCATGACAGAGGGTACCGGTAGCAAGTGACTGTCCTCGTTATCCCTAAAAGCAACATCGGCAGCTGCTCAATACCAAATGCGCACACCAGCCAGGACATTGACTGAGTCGTGCTGCTCTCCACGCAGGTTCTGCAATCTCGCGGTATCACCATAGGCCTTGTGCCATTCCACGCCGACATACGGCGCAAATTCGCGGCGGATTTCGTAACGCAGGCGCAAGCCAAAACTTGCATCGCGCAAACCCTTGCCAGCACCAATCGCAAGATCTTCAGCAAAAGCGTGATTGAGTTCGAGCCGTGGTTGCAGCAGCATGCGCTGCGTAAAACGCAGATCGTATTCAGCTTCAAGGCGTGTACTGAGATCGCCGCGCTCACTCACAAATGCCGCTGCATCCAGTTCAAACCAGTAGGGAGCAAGACCCTGAATACCCAGCGCGGCATAAGTGCGCGAAGGACCCAACCCATTATCCTGGCGCACGCCCGCCTGCACATCCCAGAACGGCGCAACAGCTTTGCTGTAGAGCGCTTGTACTTCAGTTTCTTCACTATGATTGCTGTCGGTATCGTAAGCGCCTTCGGTCTTAAACCAGAACTTGTCGAGATCGCGCCCCACCCAGCCTTGCATCTCCCACTGCAGAATGTCGCTGCCATCATCACTGATCAGCTCGATGCGGTCGGCAAGAATAAAGGAATTGATCGAGTCGCCATGCATCATCATGTTCATGTGGCGAGCCTCCTGCATTGCTGCGGAGTTATCAATGCTCGTCGTCGATGTTGTTGCCGCTGACGTGCTGGCTTCATGCACATGCGCAGCACTGGCGGCTGCTGGCACGTTATGCTCCGCATGTTCATCGGCAGCGTTCACATGTAATGCAAAAAATGACAGCAGAAGCATCGCGCAAGTTCTCATGACGGCGCACCTGCAGGAGATACGGACACGACCCGCATCATGCCAGCATGCATGTGATACAGCAGATGGCAATGGAAAGCCCAATCACCCGGTGCGTCAGCAGTCAGGTCGACTGACAGTTTTTCCGATGGCTTTATGACCAGCGTATGTTTGCGTGGTTTGTTGCCTGAGTCCTCCGTCACCACATCGAAGTACATGCCGTGCAGATGTATCGGATGCGGCATCATGGTGTCGTTGATCAGCGTAAGCCTGATGCGTTCATCAAGCGTGAGCGGAATCGGCGTCGTTACTTCGGAGAATTTCAATCCATCGAACGACCACATATAACGTTGCATGTTGCTGGTCAGATGCAGAATCAGTTCGCGCCCCGGTGCACGCTGGTCAGGATTTGGTTCGAGACTGCGCAAGTCGGTATAAACGAGCACGCGATGTGGCTCATTTTCCAGACCAAGCGGACGTTCATG
>CAIYIP010000392.1 GCA_903926285.1 uncultured Gammaproteobacteria bacterium | reverse complement strand
CCACCCACCGTATTTCTCTGCACACCCGGACGATCTGAATCCAATTCATGGCGCTGTTTCCTGCCTTCTGGATTCTCGACGGTATGAACCAGGGCAAAATCCTGTTTTTGCGACCGAGCTTTAAATATCTTTGCGAACGAGCTTTCCGCTACAACTATGTATTGATCCTTTGTCATCTGAGTTCCCTCAAACTGATTGATGTATGAAATGGCATTGTAGACCGGATGTTTGGACAGCAGGCATGATCACGATCAAGTGATGACTTATCTTTTGTTCATAAGATGATGACCAAGTTAATGTTATACCCTGTCGTAGACCGTTGACGATGAGGCGAATTTTCTGGAGCACGAGTCATGGAAAAGAAAAATCAATTCAATTTTATATACCTCGTCCTTGCCATATGGGCCGTCTATCTGATCCAGAACTTTCTTGGCCCGGCCGCGCAAACCACTGCAATCAGCTATAACCAGTTCGAGGACTACCTGCAACAGGGTCAGGTAAAAGCAGTGGCTGTTGACGACGAATTCATCCAGGGTGAATTTACTGTGGCCATCGAGGGCAAAACCCGCTTTATCACGCCGCGCCTGGAGGTAGCGCTTGCTGAAAAATTGGCGGCCTACGATGTCGAATATGCCGGAGTAGTAAGGAGCACCTTTCTCGCAAACCTGATTTCGTGGGTAGCGCCTGCGCTCATTTTCCTGTTTGGCTGGTTTTTCCTGTTCCGCAAGTTTGCCGACCGCCAGGGTATGGGCGGATTGATGAGCATTGGCAAAAGCCGCGCCCGCGTACTGGTGGAAAAAAATACTGGTGTGACTTTTCTCGATGTGGCCGGTGTGGACGAAGCAAAGGAAGAACTCATCGAGGTAGTGCATTTCCTCAAGCAACCGGAACACTTCCGCAGGCTGGGCGCACATATTCCAAAGGGTGTGTTGCTGGTCGGGCCGCCCGGCACGGGCAAAACCCTTCTGGCACGCGCAGTTGCAGGCGAGGCTGGCGTACCCTTCTTCTCGATCAGCGGATCGGAATTTATCGAGATGTTTGTGGGTGTCGGTGCCGCCCGCGTGCGCGATTTGTTTGAGCAGGCCAAGCAGCAGGCCCCAGCCATTATTTTTATCGACGAACTGGATGCACTGGGCAGGGCGCGAGGTCTCGGACCCGTTGCAGGCGGTCATGATGAGCGTGAACAAACATTGAATCAGCTGCTGGCGGAGATGGATGGTTTTAATCCCGCTGCGGGTGTAATCATTCTTGCTGCCACGAACCGCCCGGAGATTCTTGATCCCGCATTGCTGCGGTCAGGTCGTTTTGACCGCCAGGTACTGGTGGATCGTCCTGACAAGCTGGGCCGTGAACAAATCCTGCAGGTTCATATAAAAAAAGTCCGTATTGAAGCCAATCTGGATCTGGGCAATGTCGCTGCATTGACTACCGGTTTTACTGGCGCTGATCTCGCCAATCTCGTCAATGAAGCAGCAATCATTGCAACCCGACGCAACGCAGAAAGCGTGTCGATGGAAGATTTTGTCAATGCTATTGAACGCATCGTTGCCGGGCTCGAAAAACGCAACAGGTTAATCAACCCTCATGAGAAAAGTATCATTGCCCACCACGAGATGGGCCATGCCCTGATCGGCATGCTGCTTAATCCTGACCTGGCGATCCAGAAAGTGTCGGTCATTCCACGCGGCATAGGTGCGCTGGGCTACACCATCCAGCGCCCCTCGGAAGACCGTTACCTGATGAGCAGCGCGGAATTGCGCAATCGAATGACGATGCTACTTGCAGGCCGTGCTGCTGAAAAACTCATCTTTAATGAGGCCACAACCGGCGCCGCAGATGATCTCGCCAAGGCCACGGATATCGCAAGGGCCATGGTCATGCGTTATGGGATGTCCGAGCAGGTCGGGCTCTTGTCCCTTGAAGTGCAGCAGCCTCTGTATCTCGAACAGAAATTGCCTTATTCGGGTTCTGAGTATGGTGCGGAAATGGCGCAGCGGATAACCACGGCGATGAGCGAACTGCTCGATACCGCCTTTACCCACGCAACCGAACTGCTGCGCAGCAACAACGCACTGTTAGTCGAGGCAGCGCTTTTATTAATGCAGAAGGAAACCTTGAACGAGGAACAACTACGGCATTTCAGAAATAAGCTGCAGCAAACCGGGAAATGACGTCATGCTTACGAGAGGTGCTGCATCCGCCAGGGCCCGGCATATATCGGGCCTTGCGCTGAACATGTTGCCGCCGATACGCCCCAATCAACGGTAAAAAGTCGGCAATAGCTGAATTGTTATTTCTTTTTCCACTGACCGGAATTACTTTGTACATATTCACCGGGCGCAGCTTTTTCGCGCAGTTTCTCAGCAGATACGATACCCACTGCCTGAATAGTAATGTTGTTGCGCTGCGCAAGCTCGCCATACACCTGGCGGCGGCCGTCATTGGTGGTGTTGATAAGTTCCTGCACATCCGCACTCGGATTGGCGATAACGGCTGCAACATAGCCGTCAACCTTTTCGCCGACCAAGCCCTGGGACTTCGCTTCATCAAGCGTGATGGCAAGCGCCATGCTTGAGATGAAGAAGGTAACAAACATACTCATCAACACTATAAATTTTTTCATTTCCAGTTTCCCTTAATCTTGCTTTTTACCGAGCAACAAATCTCGCCACACATCTTGTAAAAAAACTGATTACGACCTAGAACAAATCCGAGTTTTCGGCGAAGACATCATCAAGCTCCTTGTCCACCCGCACCCTGATCTCATGTTCAATACGCACATTGAGATTGATCGTGATAGGCTCGCTGGGCATCGCCACTTGCACGGTTGGCGTGCATGCTGCCAGCAGATATGTCGTAAACAGGGCTACACTATAAAAACTTTTCATTGCGTTTTTCTACCTGATATTACTGCCTGAGATCGCTACCTGACGGCTTAGGCATAGTATCCCCCGGTGTCGATGAATGCCAGCTTAAGCAGGATGCAGCCATGAGCAGCCAGCATCCTGTTGTACAAGGCGTGTCTATTTGTACTGCTCCTGTAAAAATTCTTCTATCACACGACCTGCACGCAGACTTTTCAGCAGCGTCGGAATGTTGTCGCTGATATTCAGGTTAAGGTTGATCGCCTGGCCGCCATTCATGTCGGGGTTATGCCCACGCAGTTGCATGCCCAGCAACAACTCGCCATCCAGGGAGTAATCAATAGAACTTTCAAGACTCTCAAACTGGTAGTTACTCAAT
>CAIYIP010000391.1 GCA_903926285.1 uncultured Gammaproteobacteria bacterium | reverse complement strand
CCATTGGTCATAACTAAAGCAGGCAACCTGCACTGTCTGGATGCCAAACTGAGCATTGATGGCAACGCGCTGTACCGGCAGTCCAAAATCAAGGCGATGCACGATCCATCCCAAGATGATGCGCGTGAAGCGCTGGCTGCGAAGTGGGAGCTTAACTATGTTGCCCTGGAAGGCAACATTGGCTGTATGGTCAACGGAGCCGGCCTCGCGATGGGAACGATGGACATCGTTAAAATTCATGGTGGCCAGCCTGCCAACTTCCTTGATGTAGGCGGCGGTGCAACTAAAGAGCGCGTAACAGAAGCCTTCAAGATCATTCTTTCTGATGCGAATGTAAAAGCTGTACTGGTAAATATTTTTGGTGGCATCGTGCGCTGCGACCTTATCGCTGAAGGCATCATAGGTGCCGTTTCTGAAGTCGGCGTTAAAGTGCCGGTAGTTGTCAGACTCGAAGGCAACAACGCCGCACTCGGTGCCAAAGTACTGGCCGACAGCGGCCTCAATATTATCGCTGCCAAAAGCCTCACAGATGCAGCACAGCAGGTAGTAAAAGCAGCAGGAGGTGCCGTATGAGCATTTTGTTGAACAAAAATACCAGAGTTATCTGTCAGGGTTTTACTGGCTCACAAGGCACTTATCATTCCGAACAGGCTATAGCCTACGGAACTCTCATGGTTGGAGGTGTTACTCCAGGCAAGGGCGGCCAGAAACATTTGGGCCTTCCTGTATTCAATACCGTTTCTGAAGCCGTTGCCGAAACCGGCGCCGATGCATCAGTAATTTATGTACCGGCTCCTTTCTGCAAAGACTCTATCCTCGAAGCTGCCAACTCCGGCATCAAGTTGATTGTGTGTATCACTGAAGGCATTCCTACGCTGGATATGCTGATTGTAAAAATCAAATGTGATGAACTGGGTGTGCGTTTAATAGGACCAAACTGTCCTGGCGTGATCACTCCCGGCGAATCCAAGATCGGCATCATGCCCGGTCATATTCACAAGCCTGGTAAAGTTGGCATCGTGTCACGGTCCGGCACCTTGACTTACGAAGCAGTAAAACAGACAACGGATTGTGGCTTTGGCCAGTCGACCTGTGTTGGCATAGGTGGCGATCCTATCCCGGGTTCAAATTTTATTGATATTCTGCGTCTGTTGCAGAATGATCCACAGACTGAAGCAATTGTGATGATTGGCGAAATCGGTGGTAGTGCAGAAGAAGAAGCTGCAATGTTTATCAAAGATAACGTCACCAAGCCAGTTGTGTCTTACATAGCAGGTGTTACAGCGCCAGCGGGCAAACGTATGGGCCATGCCGGAGCGATTATTGCCGGAGGCAAGGGTACGGCAGCCGAGAAGTTCGCCGCGCTGCAGGCCGCAGGTGTAACAACCGTACATAGCCTGGCTGATATAGGTAACGGTCTCAAGCAGGCAACTGGCTGGAAATAAGCCTTAAACCAGTATGGGCATGACCTGTACATAAAGCATATTTTCTTGAACGCACCTTCGGGTGCGTTTTTTTTACCCCTTGAAAATCAGGGTTATGCCCATATAAAGGGTCGGTCTTTCGTCAAGTATTTTGAGGAGTTAGTCCACCCATGACAGCAGCAGAAAAACAAACGTTAGGCTTTCAGACTGAAGCAAAGCAGTTGCTTCATCTCATGATCCATTCGCTCTACAGCAACAAGGAAATCTTCCTGCGCGAGTTGATTTCCAATGCGTCCGACGCCGCCGACAAGCTGCGGTTTTTGGCGCTGGCGCATCCGGAGCTCTACGAGAATAATGCCGACCTCAAAATTACCATTGATGTCGATAACAAAAACAACACCGTAACGATTTCAGACAACGGCATCGGCATGACACGAGATGAGGTCATTGATCACCTTGGTACCATCGCCAAATCCGGTACAGCCCAGTTTTTGCAAAACCTGACTGGTGACCAGAAGAAAGATTCGCAGCTAATTGGCCAGTTTGGTGTTGGTTTCTATTCCGCTTTTATCGTTGCAGATAAAGTTGAAGTGTTGACGCGTAAAGCCGGTGAATCCATAGATAGCGGCGTACGCTGGGAATCGGCAGGGGAAGCTGACTTCACAGTGGAACCGATTACGAAAGAAAGCAGGGGCACCAGCGTGGTTCTTCATTTGAAGAAAGTTGAAAAGGATTTTGCCGAGATTTATCGTTTGCGCAGCATCGTCAAGAAATACGCCGATCACATATCGATTCCTGTGCAAATGGAAAAGCAGGATTTCAGTGCGGAAGAAACAGACGATAAGGAAGCAAAGGAAAAGGAGTATGAAACTGTAAATTCCGCCAAAGCCTTATGGACGCGTCCACGCACAGAAGTAACCGAGGACGAATACAAGGAGTTCTACAAACACGTCACGCATGATTTTTCTGACCCACTCGACTGGAGCCACAACAAGGTTGAAGGTAAGCTTGAATATACGAGTCTGCTCTACATGCCCAAGCGTGCTCCTTATGACATTTGGAATCGTGATGGAGCACGTGGTCTCAAGCTTTATGTGCAGCGTATTTTTATCATGGATGATGCCGAGCAATTCCTGCCGCTATACCTGCGCTTCATAAAAGGTGTCGTGGACTCAAATGATATTTCCCTCAATGTAAGCCGTGAAATCCTGCAACAGGACCCAACGGTTGAATCCATGAAGGGAGCTCTGACAAAAAGAGCACTCGACATGCTGGAAAAGCTGAAGAAGAAGCGGCCCGAGGAATATCAGGAGTTTTGGCAACAGTTTGGTAATGTATTAAAAGAAGGCCCGTCGGAAGATGTGGCTAACCGTGAAAAGATAGCCAAACTGCTACTGTTTGCTTCAACGCATGCCAATACGTCGACACAGGATCAAACGCTGGAAGCTTACGTCAGCAGAATGAAGCCTGAACAGAAGAAGATTTTTTACATCGCTAGTGAAACTCACACGATGGCCAAGAACAGTCCACATCTTGAAGTGTTCCGTAAAAAAGGCATTGAAGTGCTACTGCTATCCGACCGCGTTGATGAGTGGTTGATGAGCCACCTCATGGAGTTTGATGGCAAATCCTTCCAGGATGTTACGAAGGGTGAGCTGGATCTCGGTGAGCTGGAT
>CAIYIP010000390.1 GCA_903926285.1 uncultured Gammaproteobacteria bacterium | reverse complement strand
TGCGTGAAGTGCACAACGTAAACGGGCGACTGCTTCGACTCCACCAGTTCCATCACTGTCGATTCCAGCGGCGACTTCTCCTCGTAGCGAAACCTCAATGGCACTGGCCGCGTGACGGACGCCACCACCGTGGTAACTTCGCCGGTCAGCCGCGTGAGTTCGCGCTCGAACAGAGCGGTAGAGCCGAGTGTCGCGGACATCAACAGGAAGCGGGATTTACTCATCGTCAGCAGCGGCACCTGCCAGGCCACGCCGCGTGAGTTGTCGGAATAGTAGTGAAACTCATCCATGATGATTTCCCGAAACGGCGCATCCGCGCCCTCGGCCAACGCAACATTGGCCAGAATTTCCGCAGTGCAACACAGAATCGGCGCGGTTCTATTGACCGTAGCGTCACCCGTGGCGATGCCGACATTCTCGGGTCCGAAATCGCGGCAGAGCGCGAGAAACTTTTCATTGACGAGCGCCTTGATCGGGCAGGTATAAACACTGCGGTGGCCCTGGGCCATCGATTTAAAATGGAGCGCTGTTGCGACCAGCGATTTGCCCGACCCAGTAGGCGTATTGAGGATGACATTTCTATTTTCAAACAACTCGAGAATAGCTTCCTCTTGCGCCGGATACAGTTCCAGCTTGCGTTCGGTTACGTAATCAAGAAAACGGTCGAGTAAATCTTCTCCAGTGCAATTGTGAGAAGTCGGCAGGCGGCGAAGCAGGGCGTTGTCTGTCATGAAATCAGGGCATAGAGCTAAAGGATGTGAAGCATAACAGCCAATTCATTTGATAGGCGCCTGAATTGTCCGTCATCGCCGCGAGAATCTCCTGCGAGAACCGCGTGTTCGCCTTCTCCACCGGCAAGGGCCAGTTGCAGTTCAGTCTGATTCACACGTCCTAGCTTCGTGGCAGATACCGCTTGCGAATCAAGACGGTATCCGCCACGCGTTTTTTAGCGACCGTATAGGCTGAACTCTTTGCCATCAGTGAAGGTTATTTTTTCCAGCCGGATAATTTTTTGCCCGTCGCGAAATTGATAGCCGATTCCGGTGATCACGTCGCCGGGGTTGACTGTTGTTTTCGTCCAGCCTTTAGCTTCCATGCGATTGATTGCGGGGCCGCCGATCTGCCACTCCTCGGTGCCGCCATCAGGTGTGGATACGGTGAGGCTGATCATCGGGTGCGGATTCTCCCACATGAATGCGGTTACGGTTCCTTGCACCGTGACAAGATTATCCATGTCCACTGGCCACGAATGATGGGCTAATGCGGGACCGGTGATGCTGGCCAGCCCGAAACAGAGGATCCATGCAGGTGATGAGAGTTTCATTGGAGACTCCTTGTGGAAAACATAGAGTGAACTACTCTGACAGAGTAGGGTTGTGTTTGCCAATACACCAGCGATGACCTGTTTTTTCCTTGACTCCTTTCAAGCGCAAAGGTGGTGTCGGTGTCGGTGCTGGCAGTATCAGAGTTGGCTTTCTCTCGAGCAAATATGACACGCATTTTCAGATCATCGGCAAGCCGCGTGACTTGCGTCCACGCGGAAACGCTGCGTCGATGGCGGCCAGCATGCCTGCATCCAGATTGAGTTTAGCGGCAGCCGCATTGGCAGCTATGTGTGCGAGATTGACGCTCTTGGGAATCGCAAAAACTGCCTCTTCACGGCACAAAAAGGCCAGTGCAAGTTGCTGTGGTGTTATGCCATGTTCCGCCGCCAGTCTGGCCAACACGGCGCCAGACTTGGTGGCAGTGGAAGGAAAGGCGTTGTGCCCGAACGGGCTGTAGGCCACCACTGCAACGTCATTGCGTTTGCACCAGGGTATTACTGCGTGTTCAATCGCACGTTCTTGCAAATGATAGAGCACCTGGTTGCAAGCGAGTTTGCCGGGACCCAGCAAAGCCAGCGCTTCATCGAGATCATCAACATCGAAATTGCTGACACCATAGCTGCGGATCTTACCTTGCTGCTTCAACGTCGCGAAAGCCTCGAAGGTTTCGACCAGAGGATGGGCGCCGCGCCAATGCAGCAGGTAACAGTCGAGGTAGTCGGTACCGAGTCGTTGCAGCGACGCTTCGCAGGCTTTGAGTGTGCCGCTGCGGGATGCATTCGATGGCAATACTTTCGATACCAGAAACACTTGCTCGCGCCGTCCCTTGATGGCTGCCGCAACCAACTTTTCAGCGGCGCCGTTGCCATACATCTCTGCAGTATCGATATGAGTAAGTCCGAGGTCCAAGCCGCGCTGCAACGCGGGTACGGCGAGTGCAGGGTGTTCCTCGATCATCCAGGTGCCCTGGCCGATAAGCGACACCCGTCTGGCGGCGCATCCAAAGCGAGTGGTGACGTGGGGTGGGGCTGGGTGTGTCATGGTGCTTTCATAAACATAAAAGTGGGTGGCAATGTTGTTTTGTGGGAATGATCCAGAACAAGTAATCTGCAAGTCAGCCTTGTGTTTCGAGCCTTCGGGAATATAGTCTGGCTCATGCTGCTGACATGAAGATATACCAGTTTTCGTGCCAAAAGGGCATGAATATCAGCGGCTCAACACTATGGTAAGCGGGTGCGCAAACTTCTTCTGACTGTGGTTATGACTTGGGTGGCGTTCCATGTGGGCGCTGCCGAACCGGACACGGCAGCGGCCGCGGATTATGCGCAAGCGGGTGCCCGTTCCTGCCTGACCTGCCACAACCGGCCAGCGGTGAGGGGCTTGCTGCAAACCACGCATGCCAGTCGCGCTGACCCACGCGGTCCTTTTACCGATCATGATTGCGAAAGCTGCCATGGACCCAGTGCCGAACATAGGCGGGATGAAAATCTGCCAGTCGCCGTGCAGTTTGAAGGTGGTGCGGACCGCTTTCCCCACGCGTCAGTCGAAGTGCAGAACCAGGTGTGTCTGGGTTGCCACCAGAACGGACTGCGAACTCACTGGAGTGGCAGCGAACATCAATTCGCCGACCTTGCCTGTGTCTCCTGCCATGACATTCATCAGGAAAATGATGTGGTATTGACCAAAGCCACGCAAACATCGGTGTGCATAGGCTGTCATCAGGAAAAGCGCGCGCAGTTGCAACTGCGCTCGCACCATCCGGTCAATGAAGGACTCATGGTGTGCAGTGATTGTCATAACGCCCACGGCTCCGTAACTGAACATCTGTTGATCGGCAACACCGTCAATGACACCTGTACAGGTTGCCACGCGGAAAAGCGCGGTCCGTTTTTGTGGGAGCACGAGCCGGTCAGCGATGGTTGCACCAATTGCCATAATCCGCATGGCTCGGTAGTAGATCGCTTGCTGACGCTGCGCACACCGTCCTTGTGCCAGAGCTGTCATCAGGATGCCAACCACCCCAGCACCTTGTACAGTGGTGATGACATCCCACCGATCGGCGCGGCGCAGCAATTGCTGGGGCAAGCCTGTCTCAACTGTCACTCGCAGGTGCATGGCTCCAACCATCCCTCCGGCTCGCGGCTGACGCGGTAGGGTGACCCATGCGCCATTATCCGTTGCAAGGCTGGTTGTCAATTCTGGGACTGACGGCATGTGTGCCATTCGCATCGCTGGCGCAAACCACGCTGGATGTCAGCACAATCGTGGTGGAGCCGTCGTCATTCAGACTCGGGCAATACAGCGGCTTGCATGAAAGTGGTAGCTATTTCAGCGTCGACGTAGCGGCGGACAAGCGCGGAACGTACAACGACCGGGAGAATCGGTACTGGCGATTCCTTGGCCAGCGGCTGGGTTTGCCCAACTCGGCGGCTTCTCTCAATTTCGGCGCGATCGGACATTATGCTGTCAAACTCGATTACCAGCGGCTACCACACTTCCTGTTTGACGGGCCTGTCAGCACTCCCTTCAGTGGCGCCGGCAGCGATCAGCTGACCTTGCCGTCATCATGGGTGGCCGACTCCACTACCAAAGGGTTTACGCAATTGCAGCAAAGCCTGCAGGATTTGACCTTGAAGACTGATCGTCAGCATCTGTCGGTCGAGTTATCGCTGCGGCTGGCTGACAGTTTCACCATGACTGGCGACTACCAGCGTCAGGTCAAGAAAGGTCTCGATCCGCTTGGTGCCGCCTTTGGCAGCACTGGCGGCAATGCGCGGGCAGCTGTGCTTGCCGCGCCGGTAGATTATGTAACCGACAATTTTGTGGTGAAGCTGGAACGCCAGCAGCCTTCCGCTACCTGGAGCATTAGTTACCGCAGCTCGCTGTTCTCAAATCACAACGCACAGTTGCAGTGGAACAATCCATTCAATAATGCGCAATGGCGGGTTGGTGCTGGTTTTTCGGCACAAGCGACGGGGGCGATTGCGCTGGTACCGGACAACCAGTCCCACGTTGTCGCAATAAACAGAGTGCAGGCGTTTGGATCTGCATCAAGGCTCAGTGCCTCGATATCCGCCGGCCGCATGACGCAGGACGAAGCGCTGTTGCCTTACAGTTCGGTATTTGCTGCCGACACGGCGTTGCCGGTCAGCACCCTTGATGGCGTCATCCGCACTCTGAACGGCGTGGTCACATGGTCAACCCGGTTTGGACCGCGCCTGACCTTGCGGTCACGCTATGCCTTTGACCAGCGTGACAATGACACTGCCATTCATCCGTTTCTGCGTATTGCCGGGGATGTCGCGCAGCAAGCAACCATCGGCAGTGATCAGGCGCGCCTCAACCGGCCCTACAGTCACGTCAAACAGCAGTTCAGTGTGGAAGCGGCTCTGCGGTTGCCACAGAGCAGGCAACTGCAACTGGAATGGCGCACCGACGCCAAGTCGCGTGACATGGTTGATGTCGACCGGGTTGAAGAAGACAGCGTCGCACTGACGCTGCAGAGTCCATTGGCAGGCAACGGCAGAGGCCGGGTTGAGCTGATGCGTGCGCGCCGCCGGGGTTCACCCTACACAGGTAATGCCGGATTTCTGGCAGGCCACACGCCGGAATACGTGAGTACTTTGAAAGGCGCTGCGCTGTATGAAAATGACCCGCTGCTACGGCGTTTCCACGTTGCCAGCAGGGACCGTGAACAACTGACGATGTCACTAGCGCTGCCACTGCCGGCCATGGTGGAAGCCAGCTTCTCGACCACGTTGACTGATGATGAATTCCCCGGTACCGAACTGGGCTTGCAGGCGGCCACTGCGTGGAATTCAACGCTCAATCTCGATTACACCCCGAACCGCCGTTTGTCTGTGCATGGCTGGTTGGGCCGGCAGGTCTTTCACAACCGCCAGCGCGGCTATAGTCGCAGCGCTACTACGCCCATTTTGCCGCCGTCAGCCCGGCTTGTCGGTTCCGGCTGGTCGATGTCTAGTCGCGACCTGGTGGATAGCAGCGGCATTGGCATGGAATGGCAGCCCGAAGCAACGCCATTGCAACTGGAATTCGAAGCCAGCTACAGCGATGCGGGCACCCGTGCAAAACCCTACAGTAGCGGCCTGGCGTGGCTGCCGTTGCCGACTATCACCACACGGTTTACCACTGTCAGCGTGATGGCTGCTTACACGTTCGCCAATAAGCACAAGGCCGGGATGCGGTTGCGCTACGATGATTATCATTCGACTGATTTTGCGCTGGACAACACAGTGGTGGACAGCCTCAACAATGTCCTGCTGCTCGGCAATGCCAGTCCCGTGTACGCGGGCACCATTATCGAACTTCATTTCACACTGCTCTTGCCCTGATAAATGCTCGCACCAAGCATCGGGGACATCCGTAACTATTAGTCCAACACCTGCAGGACTACTCACTTTACTGCGCGCCTCTCTAGCTCAATCGAAGTTACTTGCACAAAAACTAGACAGGTTTCGTCACGCTGCCATTGCTGTCTTGCGCTGAACTCACAGGTACAAGACTTACACTGAGTAAGGCTGCGGCGATTACTGTTGCGATTGTTAAGGATTGCAGTTTTCTGTCTGCGTTGTGCATTCGGTGGATTGAATTTTTAAACGCGAGTGCTGCCCCTTGCATGCTCTTGTAGCTAATAACGCGACGCGTACAACAGGGTAGACGCAAAAATATCCATATGTGAAGCATTCACATTCTGGACACATTGTTCATGAAATAAGCGGGTGAGCTGAAGTTGTGAGTAGTGAGTTGCAGTAGCGGAAATATTCAGGAAGAAAGCGCTCTGCACTGGATAACAACGATGGGACAGCAGGTCTCATTGCATGCAAAGCCAGTCTGGCAAATGAGTCGCATGAACAAGTCATGGAGTCCTGGCATTTCTGCATCTTCGAAGATTTGCTAGAATCCGGGCTTTGCCCTGTGACCGAAGGAGTTATAAATGTTCCGCAATCTGCTCGCCTGTTTTTTGCTGTCCTGCCTGCCCGCGATCGCGGTTGCCCAATTCGACGAGGACCAGACCGGAGCGTGGTACATGTATTTATGGAACACCACGCTGCAAGACAGTCGCTTTGGCTTTCAGGGCGATATGCAGCATCGTAACTGGGACGTTGGCGGCGACCTTGAACAGTTGCTTGTGCGCGGCGGCGTTACCTGGACTCCCGAGGGCAGCACGATCAAGTACACGCTGGGTTATGCGCAC
>CAIYIP010000389.1 GCA_903926285.1 uncultured Gammaproteobacteria bacterium | reverse complement strand
AGGATAACAACCTGAAAATGCTGGCGCAGCCAGGACATAAACTCGATTGCACCTGACAGCGGCGCAATTGTTTTAACAACCTCCTGTATTTCTTTTATGCCAAGATTGTTAGCCGCAAGAATCCGCAACCGCCGTTGCATGAGCAGATCATAGTTCGGCTCTTCACGTGTGGTGACACGCAGTTCATCGATTCCAGTTTTTTCGGCAAATTTAATCCACACTTCAGGGATTAGTACCCCTTCAAGATCAAGACAGACTATTTCCACAATATTATTTCGCAAATAGGAAAGACGCCGGCAATTCTCGCTGTTAATTCAACATGACGCAACGCTGATGAGCCTGGACTTGCGGCAGGGAGTTGCTTACTGAAAGACTAATCCGGCTTTTACCTGGATTTGGTATCGGGTATCAAATTTGCTATGCCCGCTGGCACATGACCTGTTGCGACATGTTCACGTGCTGATTCACAGTGGCCTTGCTGATCATCAAAGAACACATCCGCATCATAAGCCTGCAAGAAAACCCCCTTATCCTGTCCGCCCAAAAACAGGGATTCATCAATTTTGATATCCCACGCTCTCAATGTGCGTACCACGCGCTCGTGCGCAGGCGCAGCCCTGGCAGTCACAAGGCAGGTACGTATTGGGGATGTATCCTCCGGAAATTCTTTCTGCAGCCGCTGCAAGGCGGCAAGGAAGGGCTTGAATGGTCCACCGCTCAAGGGACTTTTTGCGCTTTCGCGTTCACTCTGGGTGAAGGCATCAAGGCCTCGTGTTTTATGGATTCTTTCTGCTTCATCCGAAAACAGTACTGCATCGCCATCAAAGGCAAAGCGTAGTTTCCAGTCTTCGGTATTCGCCGCCTTGGAAGGCATGATGGTGGCCGCCGCAATACCATTTTCCAAGGCCTGTCGCACATCCTGGCCGTTTGTCGACAGAAACAGATGGCTGTTAAACGCACTGATGTAACGATAAGGACTGGAACCACCACAAAAGGCTGCTTTGGAAATTTGGAGGCCATGATGTTCAATTGAGTTGAATACACGTAGTCCTGTGTCAGCGGTATTGCGTGACAGCAGAATCACCTCGACCCGCGTCTGGTCGAGAATATGATTTATATGCAAAAGTTTTTTTACCAGATGAAAGGCATCACCCGGAAGCAAGGGTTCGTCTTCATGCTCAATCTGGTATTGCCGGTAGGCGGTAACGCCATGCTCTTCATACACCCGATGACTTTCATCAAGATTAAAAAGCGCGCGCGATGATATAGCTACGATCAACCTGTCATTTTCGGTATTCATGCTGAATAATTTTACCCGTAATAATCCTTACTGGATTTGGCATGCTACTCCTGTTCCCCGCAGACCGCAGTAGCCATCAGGATTCTTGTACAGGTACTGCTGGTGATAATCTTCAGCATAATAAAAATTATCCAGCGGACGAATTTCAGTAGTTATGTTGCCAAGACCTGACCCTGCTAATTTTTCCTGATAATGCTCTGATGATGTTTCTGCCTCAAGTAACTGTTCTGGTGTCGTAGCGTAAATTGCTGATCGATATTGCGTACCACAATCATTACCCTGTTGCATGCCTTGCGTCGGGTTGTGTGCTTCCCAGAAAACCTTCAACAGCTGTTGCAAGGAAAGCAGGGCCGGATCAAATACCACCTGCACTCCTTCGGTATGCCCTGTCTGACCACTGCATACTTCGTTGTAAGAGGGGTTGGGTGTGTAACCGCCAGCGTAACCCACAGCAGTGCTGTAAACGCCTGGCAGTCGCCAGAACAAACGCTCTGCGCCCCAGAAACAACCCAGGCCAAAAACAATACTTTGTAGATTGGCGGGGAATGGACCAGTGATGGTATGGCCATTGACTGCATGCACCGGGTTAAAAGCCATAGGCTCCTTGCGGCCAGGCAGGGCTTGTGATTTCGCTACCATAGTAGCTTTTTTCAACGAGAACATTGAGCTTTCCTCCTGCCCATCAAAATGGGGATGCAACCAGCTTTTATCAACTAAAAAAACGCCCGCAATGCTAGTCCGAATTGAGAAAATCAAGCCTCGCAGATAGCGAGATATTTTTTTATTACCGGGTCCATGCCCTGTTCAATACATTCCACGATCAGTGCATGGCCTATAGAAACCTCCAGAATTCCCGCTATTGCGAGAAAATTTCCCAGATTAAGTAAATCAAGGTCGTGACCTGCATTAACTCCCATTTGCAATTGCTGGGCCTTTGCAGCGGCGGAGCGATAAAGCTCAACGCTAGAATTACCTTTCTCAAACTCGCTCGCATAATGCGCTGTATAGAGTTCTATGCGGTCTGCACCTGCCTTGGCAGCAAGTTCAACCTGCGACACATCAGGGTCCAGAAAAACGGCCACTCGTACACCCCACGATTTTACGCGACCAATAATGTCAGCAAGAAAATCCCCTTGAGCAGTAAAGTCCCAGCCATGGTCTGAGGTGAGTTGATTATCGGCATCAGGTACCAGCGTGCATTGATGAGGCCTCGTGTCATGAATCAGTTGAAGAAAACCTGCGGAAGGAAAACCTTCAATATTGAATTCAATATTTCTATGGGGCCGTAAAAATTCAGCCAGGTCGTACGCGTCTTGCCTCCGTATATGTCGCTCATCGGGTCGCGGATGAATGGTTATGCCGTGGACACCAAGCTCAATAAACCGCTGCGTGAACGTCAGCAGGTTTGGAAAGTCACGTCCTCTTGAATTACGCAGCAACGCTAATTTATTGATGTTTACACTTAAGGCCGTCATGGCACTTCTCACCTGTTAATGCGTGTTTTTTTATCTAAACGTTCAATCGCAAATTAGATTATTTTCACGTCGACGAAATTATTGTAACGAGTAAATCTGATGGAACAATCGCGATACTCATCGTTACCACGTGAAGGCCTCAGATTTCCTCATCATGGTCAGGCCAGATGAAGCCGATGGGATTGTGCCTGCTCTCATCGCCGTTCTCTTCGTTATGAATCGCATGACAAATCAACTGAATGGTGTCCTGATGCGCCAGCAGCGAACATGGACTGTCTCCCATGATCCCTTCTATCCTGATGCCATCAAAGCTTACCTGAGCCAGGGTGCGGACTTGTACCTGCAATCCTCCATGCAATACGGCAACAATTGCGGGCCTGTATTCTGGTGGTAACTTCTCGCTCCAGGCGCGCGCCTCTGCAGCGAGCGCTTTGAGTAATACTCCGGCACTGCGGAACTCGTTGCTTTCCGGATCACAATAAGACGGCAATGGACAGAGCTTGTCGTCTCTTGCTGAAGGCGGCGTAAAATCCGGAACCGGCACCATTTGCCGGCTTAGATAATCCATCAGATTTTGCTGCGACTCGCCATCCTTGAACATCGCGGTGACGTCGTCAGCCTCGTTACCTTTAATGGGGGCATTTTGTTCTGGTGCTGACATTTCGACTCCGGGAGCTGAGAAATAGCAGCGAGAATATCACGAGGAGTGCATTAGTACAGACCGGACAACACTACAGCATGATTCAATGAGAGGAAGTAACCGAAAGGAATTGCATGAAGGGTGAAACATTGGTGCCCGGGACCGGAATCGAACCGGTACAGCCTTGCGGCCGAGGGATTTTAAGTCCCTTGTGTCTACCTGTTTCACCACCCGGGCACGAACTCGGGATGGAGGCTGAAGTCGGAATCGAACCGGCGTACACGGAGTTGCAGTCCGCTGCATAACCACTCTGCCATCCAGCCTTTGAATCAAACCCGCAACAGCTACAGTTTAAACTATAAGCCTTTACTAGCTAGCAGCAGCTTTAAAGCAATAGTTTGCTCAGGTGTGCTTTTAGCAGATTGAATATTGAAAAATTGGAGCGGGAAACGAGGCTCGAACTCGCGACCTGTACCTTGGCAAGGTACCGCTCTACCAACTGAGCTATTCCCGCATTTTGCCAATTTTGACGCCCTGTGGCTTCTTTATAGTGCCAAGAAAACACCAGGTTTTTTGCT
>CAIYIP010000388.1 GCA_903926285.1 uncultured Gammaproteobacteria bacterium | reverse complement strand
TCACCCACTGGAAGGGAGGACGCAGTCTGCCACGCGGGATTGGTCACATGGCCCCAGCGCTGGAATGAATCCCACTGGCCAGACTCGGCGCTCATGTTGCGGTCAATCTGGTGAATGCGACGCCCCTCGAGAGAGCCAATCAAGTGCAGACGATCGCCAAGCTGGAAGCCACCGGCAACCGAAGCATTCCAGTTTTGGCCGTCACCCTGTTCGGTGATGCCGGTAGACACATTAGTTTTAAAACCTTCAAATTCACGGTCAAGGATAAAGTTGACGACTCCTGCGAGCGCATCGGCACCGTAAGCTGCGGAAGCACCGCCGGTGACAACTTCAACGTTCCTGACGAGAGCTGTGGGAAATACATCGACGTTCACCACGCCGGTGCGGTCGTTAGGAACAACACGGGAGCCGTCGAGCAGGACAAGTGTCCTGTTGCTGCCAATGCCGCGCATGTTAAGAAAACTGCCGCCTGAACTGCCGGTTATTACGCCGCCACGCTGGGCTGATGAGGTCTGGAAGAACTGGGGTAGTTGGTCAAGTTGTTCAGCGATGGTGCTGTCGGGCTCGTAGCTGGCCAGTTCTTGAATTGTTACTGCAGTAATCGGCACTGGTGTAACCATGCCGGATGTTTGTCTGATACGCGACCCCGTAACGGTGATTTCTTCAAGCTGCGCGTCTACATCTTCGGCAGCCTGAACAAACTGTCCTGGCAGTGCAGACATTACTGCAACAACTGCTAGTAAAAGGCTCTTGGGTTTGAATGTATTGCTGATGGTTTGCTTCATGCTTTCTTCCCCCTGGGTTTTATTTATGATTTTTTTTAAAGAAAGATGTCTGGGTAAACCGGGTTCGCCGACTCCCCGCACTAATATTCTCCTGTTAGATGACAGTAGCACGCGCAAATATACCGCCATCACTGGCTGTTAAACAATACTTTCAGGAGGAAGGCAGGATATTGGCCGGATCAGTGTTCAGTGCGCTGTTATGAATCTGCTTCAGAGACACTATTTGAAACTGATTGTTCTGTTGAATGAAACGAATTATGTGCTCTCCAGCCGCCAGCCACGCAGGATTCAGGCCCATAATGTGAGGGTGCCAGATAAACACAAAATGTCCGCTGACTTCAGCTGCTTGCCGCAAGGCATCCTGCCAGAGTGCTGCCACTTCCTCTGGAGTGCATTTGTTCCATAACCAGTGCGTTGCATCCACGCCAGACCATTGATAAGGGATGCTGATCAGCGCCCCGCCGAGGAGCTTCAGCTTGTTGCTTTCAGCAAAGCTGGCATCGATCTGATAGCCTAGTCGTTGTAATAATTGTTGCGTGAATGAAGTGTTAAACCCTCCAGGTGCACGAAATGCCACCGGCGTTGTGCCCGTTGTCTGAGTGATGCTTTCGGTAGCGCGAATGGTCAGATCAGTAACTTCTGCTTCAGTCAGCGTCGCCCAATTTTCATGTTGCCAGCCATGCATGCCAATCTGGTGGCCAAGGCTTTCGATATGACGCAGGTAGTCCGGATATTGCCTTGCGCTCCAGCCTTCCACAAAACAGGTGGCCTGGATATTGAAGCGTGCGAAGAGATCAAGCAGTGCAGGATAGCCTCGTTCGAGTGCGGGATTTGCACCCAAAGGACGAGGAGCCTGGATGATGTTGCGTTGCAAGTCGGCAGCATCGCCGAGATTATCAATGGTAAAGCTGACCAGTAAGGGCATGCCGTCGTGTTGAATCTGATTTTTTTATAAGGCAGCAGCTTACTGGAGACCAGAAGGAAAATCTATTTACAGGCATGGCGACATCTCTGGCTGCAATTTTTCGTTTGCATGCAGTTTCTGAAAGTCTCAGGCAGATTTAAATATCACCAGCAAAGGCTGTGGTACGATCAGCGCCAGAAGTACAATCTGCGTTACACCGATATGATCGATATTACCAATGGCACGTTTGCTGCGCTTGGCATCCAGCCTGCTGCCAATCTGAATGGCTCTGCTCCCATCAGGGCCAGCACAGCCACTGTGAAAAAACTCGGAGAAATGGCTTTGCTCAATGCCAAAGGCAACATGATATGGCCCGCCCTCTTAGCTTGACTTACTGTGTCGTAATGTTGTGCAGAGTCTCCTCAAGAAAAGGCGAGGGAGCCAAGCAACACCGTTACAGTTTTGTGCTAAGGTAGAACCCTCTTCCGTAACAACGACGGACTCTGTGTATGTTATTTTTCAAAGCCATGCAGGAAGTGAGCAAGACTGTGGTGGGCATTGTGATGGGCAAGAATGTGAATGGCCACGCAGTAAGACAGCAAGTGTCGGGTGTTTACAAATATCTGGTGGTTGCTCTGGCCAGTCTCGCAGTGATCAATGGTGCCCTGGCCCAGGAATACAAACACTCCAATAAACCCCCGCTGCATGGCAGCCACTGGGTTGCCATTACGGGCAAGCCCCTTGCTGCTTCAGCTGGTGCCTTGACGTTCAGCAAGGGTGGTAATGCCGTGGATGCAGCCTGCGCAATGCTCGCAGCCGCCGCGACAATGTGGGACACCCTGAGCTGGGGCGGTGAGACCCAGGCGCTTATTCACAATCCCATCACGGGCAAGGTCATTGCGATCAATGCACTCGGCATGGCGCCAACAGGAGCAACGCCCGACTATTTCAAAAACCAACTGGGCATGCCCTATCCGCCGGAATATGGTCCTCTGGCTGCAGTCACTCCTGGTACACCCGGTGGTCTGCTGGTCATGCTCGCCGAGTACGGCACTATGAGCCTCGAAGAAGTCCTCGCGCCTGCCATGGAAATGGCCGCCGGTTATCCGATGGAGGAAGTGCAGGCGGAAAATATCGAAGGTTATAAACCGCTGCTGCGTCTTTGGGATGATTCGCGCCGCGTGTTATTGCCACACTACAATCCGCGCAATCCTGCCGAGCAGGGCGCCCCTTCAGCCGGCGAAATGTTTGTGCAGGCAGATCTGCTTGCTATGCTGACCAAACTGGTGGAAGCAGAAAGTAATGCACTTGCAGCCGGCAAGAATCGCAAGGACGCCATCATGGCAGCCTACGAACGTTTTTATCGCGGTGATATTGCCGAAGAACTGACACGATCGGTGCAGAATGCCGGCGGCCTCATCACCATGGAAGACCTCGACAAGTGGCAAGTCCATATTGAAGAGCCGGTAATGACAACCTGGAAAGGCATTGAGGTGTACAAACTCAATTCGTGGGTGCAGGGGCCTGTCATGCTGCAGACACTCAATATTCTGGAAGAGTTCGACCTGAAGGGCATGGGATATAACTCGCCGCAGTACATCCACACCTTGTACCAGGCGATGAATCTCGCCTATGCCGATCGTGATTTTTATTATGGCGATCCTTATGTGCCCCCGGTCGAACCAATAGCCGGGTTGCTGAGCAAGGACTACGCGCGCGAACGTGCAGCTACTATCAAGATGAACCGCAATGATCCAATCGTGAAACCAGGCGATCCGTACGAGTTTCAGTCTGGTGGTGCCAACCCTTACACAGATTTGTTGCGTGACTGGTTGCCAAAAATTTCCACGCAGAAAGTGGCGAGTACCAACACCATGAGCCATGAACAGGCGCTGCGTGCCGGAACTACGTCGATCCAGGCAGCCGATGCCGAAGGCTGGGTTGTGTCCATCACGCCGAGTGGTGGTTGGGTACCTGCGTTTATTGCCGGCACCACGGGTGTTGGCCTGTCGCAGCGTATGCAGAGCTTTGTCATGGAGGGCAGCCAGAATCCCTTCAATGTACTTACACCGGGCCAGCGTCCGCGTGCGACTCTTTCCCCAGGCATGGCATTAAAAGACGGCAAGCCATTGTTATCGTTTGCAGTGCAAGGTGGTGATTTCCAAGATCAGAACCTCGTGCAGTTTTTTCTTAATGTGGTCGAGTTTGGCATGGATGTCCAGGAAGCCAGTGAGGCCGCCAACATGGGCAGCTACCAGGCCCACAGTTCCTTTGGTGATCACCTGAGCGAGCCCGGCAAACTTCTGCTGCGTGCCGATACTCCTTATCCGGTAATGCAGCAGATGGAAAGCATGGGCTACAAGGTTGTAGTTGAGGGTAAAACGTCGGGGCCCATCAATGGCATTTTCATTGACCAGATGCATGGCACCCTGATGGGTGGTTCCAGTGATTATGGTGATGATTACGGCGTAGCCTGGTAGTTACACCAAGGGTCGAACCAAGGCTTCCTCGCTGGTACTGAAGTAAATCAGTGTTCGCTAGCTTTTTCCGCTTACTCGATTACGGCGCAATTTCTGCGTCTTCGCGACACCCTGTCAGGGTGTGCATCCCAATAGTGCTCTGTGCATTTTTAGGGCAAGCAGGCGTGCCTGCAATCAGCAATAACTTTTCTTGTGTAAACAATTACTTGCGATCCGCGTGATTAAATTGAGTCTGGTGCCTGACCGTCAGTTCGTAAAAAGGTCTAAAGTTTTGTACGAATTAGCCGTTATTTGACCTCAAATAGGTTGCCTGAAACAACGGTAGCCTTTGATGCAGAGGCAATTATGGCTCCGGGTAACGCAAATCAAACTAATACAACAATAAAACTTGTCACTAGCCGTTTCTCGTTCCGGGACATGTCCCTCGCCAAAAAATTTGGCGTCATTTTGGCCATTCTGATCATGGGCTTTGCTGCCCTTGGTGCAGCCTACTACCAGGTAACCATAGTCAACGGCAAGGCAACCGACGATACGCTGCGCATCACGAGCTTTGGTGAGCTGGTTGACCAGATCAACATCCAGTTTCTCGACATGCGCCGCATAGAGAAAGATTTCATCATTTCCCAGGATGCTACTTTGCTGCCAAGCCACAAAGTATCCCTGCGCAGGGTTGAAGCCAGCATCTCCGAAATTCTGCTTGAACCTCCGACAGAGGAAGTTGGCACGCTGGTAGAGAAAATGTCTTCATACCTCGGCTTGTATGAAGGAAGCTTCAATGAAATGGTTGCGTCCATGGAACTAGCTGGACTTGATGCCAGCAGCGGCTACCTCGGCAAATTGAACAGCAGCGCCGCCAACATCAATGAACTGGTGAGCAGCGAAGGTCAACTGCAGTTGCAAAACTCCTTGTTCAAAATACGCCAGCAGGAAAAAACCTTTATCGAAAATCCTTCGCTTGAGATTAGCGAGAGCATCGTACTGGAGAAAGATGTTTTCAACGAACTACTTGCTGCCTCAGCCATGGACGCGGACACACAACTCTTCATCACCGGCGATATGGATTCTTACATTGAATCCCTTTTGGCCTATGGCAAAAGCCTGCGCCAACTGCTCGAAGAGCGCGCATCATTTTCCGGCGTAGCGCTCGAGTTCTCGCCCATCCTTAGCAGCTTGAAACAAACCAAGGCAAGTCTGCTCGAGGCAACCCGTGAAAAAGCGCGGGCCAACCAGAGCCAGATATCATTTGTGTTCATCGTGATCATATTACTGATCGCAATTGTCGTGAACATCGCATTCTTCAAGGTTTCCCGCATCATTTCCCGCCCCCTGCAACAGGCTGTGCAGCTTTCCGCAGCGATTGCCAAAGGCGAACTCAATAACAAGGTGACGATTAATTCCAACGATGAAACCGGCGAGCTATTGCATGGCCTCAACAACATGCAGTCGCAATTACGCGAACAGAAAGTCCAGTTGCAGAAACAGATACAGGAAGTGCAGCGCCAGGCCGAGAATTCTGCGCGCATGGCTGAGGAGCAAGCTACGCTGGTGCAGGTACAAGCCAAGATGGTTGTTGAACAGGAGTGTATCGCGACCGAGACTGGCCGTATCAAACAGGCCCTCGATGGCGTGAGTTCAGCTGTGCTCGTGCTTGATGCTGATCTTGTGATCATCTACCGCAACAACGCAGCAGCGACGATGTTCAGCCAGGGCGCGCGTGAAATACGCGCTGTTTTGCCCAATTTTGATGCCTCAGCTCTGGTCGGCAAGGGTTTTGACTACCTCGGCACCAATGGTGCTCATGAAGCCCAGATGCTCAAAAGCCTCACGATGCCGCAGACGTCCGATCACAAACTCGGCGAGCGTAGTTATCGCGTCACTGTCAGCCCCGTTGTTGATGCTCAAGGCATACGTATTGGCATCGTTGCGGAGTGGATGGATCGCACAATTGAAGTCGCAGTTGAACATGAAGTGCAAAGCATAGTCAGCGCCTCCATGCGCGGCGATCTGAGCCAGCGCATCAACGTCAAGAACAAGCAGGGCTTCTTCCTTGATCTGAGCATGGGCGTCAACCAACTGGTCGATGTGGCCGAGAAAGTGATTCTCGATACGGTTTCCGTACTCGGGTGTTTGGCCAAGGGCGATTTGACTCGCACCATGCAGG
>CAIYIP010000387.1 GCA_903926285.1 uncultured Gammaproteobacteria bacterium | reverse complement strand
CTGTACAGCGAGATTCTGCGCGGCCTGCGCTATGTCCCAGCGGCCACCATAATCTGCTGCCACAATAACGGAGAGCCCGCTGTTATTTGCCGTAAGCAACTCTGCCTCATGCATGAGTGTCTGTAATTTTTCGGAAAACCGGCTGCGATTGCCGATAAAAAGCAGGCGAATATTGTTGACGTGCATTTCCCTGACTTCGGTCTTGTTGAGGAAACGCGCGAATAGGTTCAATAGACCGGTTACTTCGCGTCGGGGACGTTGCCAGTTTTCACTACTGAATGCAAAAAGGGTGAGGCATTCGATACTACGCTCGGCACAAGCTTTGATAATGCCTTTGGCAGCTTCTGCGCCAGCCTTATGACCGGCAAGACCGCTGCCTCCCTTTTGCTTGAGCCAGCGATTATTGCCATCCATGATGATGGCGATATGGCGGGGTAGCGTGGAAGAGGCTGTCCTCGGCATGGGTTTGGCTGTTTCAGGTGCGCGCACCATGATGATAGATGCCCGCAGTTCTATATGGAGAGGAGATCGGCCTCTTTTTCTGAATATTTTTTGTCGACCAGCAGAACGTAGGAGTCAGTTAGTTTTTGAATGTTCTGCTCGGCTCTTCGCACATCGTCCTCGCTTGCACCCTTGTCCTTGAGAATTTCCTTGAAATTATGGTTGGCATCCCTGCGGATATTCCGCACGGCCACCCTTGCAAGTTCAGCTTCTGCTTTGGCATGCTTGGTATATTCCTTACGTGTTTGTTCGGTCAGCATGGGCATCGGTACCCTGATCACATCGCCGTTATTGGACGGATTCAAACCGAGATTGGATTTCATGATGGCTTTCTCGATTTCAGCCAGCATCTTTTTTTCCCAGGGCGAAATCATCAATGTACGCGCGTCTTCCACACCTACATTGGCAACCTGCTGGAGTGGCATGTCTGAACCATAATAATTAACCTGCACACCATCCAGAATGCTGGGATGCGCGCGTCCGGTGCGAATTCTGTTGAATGCCGTATCAAGGCTGACAAGACATTTCTTCATGCGGTCTTCGGAATCTTTGATAATGTCAGTGATCATAATTATTCTCCGCGTTCGATCAGGGTGCCTTCATCCTTGCCGGTAAGAATGCTGAAGAGCGCCCCTTCCTTGTTCATATTGAATACTCGAACCGGCATGTTGTGATCACGGCTCAGGCAAATGGCTGTCAGATCCATGACTCCCAGTTTCTTGTCGAGTACTTCGTCAAAGGTAAGGCGGTTGTATTTGACTGCAGTCGGATCCTTGTGTGGATCAGCCGAATAAACGCCATCAACCTTGGTGGCTTTTAATACGAGATCGGCATCGATTTCGATCGCACGCAGACACGCGGCAGAATCGGTGGTAAAGAATGGATTGCCAGTACCGGCTGCAAAAATAACCACGTCGCCGTATTTCAGATTACGGAGTGCAGTACGTCTGTCGTAGTGGTCCACAACACCACTCATGGGGATGGCCGACATAACACGTGTAGCAATGCCGGCTCGTTCCAGTGCATCACGCATGGCAAGTGCATTCATCAAGGTTGCCAGCATGCCCATGTGATCACCGGTAACGCGTTCCATGCCAGCCTCATGCAGGGCTGCGCCACGAAACAGATTACCCCCACCTATAACCAGCCCCACCTGAACACCGATTTCTACCAGTTGGCCAATTTCCACAGCCATCCGGTCCAATACTTTCGGATCTATGCCGAAGTCAGCGGTTCCCGTAAGGGCTTCACCGCTGAGTTTAAGCAGGATGCGATTGTATTTGCGGATTTTGGTGGTCATGGAGTAACTCCCTGCTGCTCATGTTTTGCCAAATTTTATGCGTCAAATGCAAGGTCAACTGCAAGTTCAACCAAAACGGTTGAACTACGCTTAGTCTTTTTTAAGTTGTGCGGCCACTTCTGCAGCAAAATCGACAACTTCTTTCTCGATGCCTTCACCTACGGAGAAACGCACAAAAGCAGTAATGGTGCCGCCAGCCTGTTTAACAAGCTTGCCAACCTTGATATCGGGATCTTTCACAAAGGCCTGCTCGGTAAGACTCACCTCTTCGATATATTTACGCAGACGACCACTGACCATCTTCTCGACGATATCAGCAGGTTTGCCGCTTTCTGCAGCCTGTGCTGTATAAATTTCACTTTCCTTACTCAGCACATCTGCGGGAACATCTTCTGGTTTTACTACCATGGGGCTTGTTGCTGCCACATGCATGGCGACATCGCGTGCCAGATCCTGATCGCCACCATTAAGTGCTACCAATACAGCGATTTTGTGGTTCGAATGCACATAGCTACCAACTGTGGAGCCGTCACCACCCACTAAAACTGCCCTGCGAACGCTGATGTTTTCGCCAATCTTTTGTATCAGCGCAAGACGATCTTCTTCGAGGCCGGCGGCCATCAGAGCGGCAAGGTCAGTTGATTTGCTGGCAAACACTTTGTCGAGCACCTTGGTGACGTAGGCGATAAAATTGACTTCACGAGCGGCAAAATCGGTTTCGCTGTTTACTTCAACCATAACGCCATAACTGCCATTGTCGGCTATTTTGGTCATAACCAGGCCTTCAGCGGCGGTGCGGCCGGCTTTTTTGGCCGCCTTCATGCTGCCGGACTTGCGCAGGTTCTCAATGGCGAGTTCGATATCACCAGTGGATTCCACTAGGGCCTTTTTACATTCCATCATGCCCAGGCCAGTTCTCTCTCTCAATTCTTTTACTGCTGAGGCGGTAATTTCTGCCATAACGGGGCTCCTTCCAGGTAATTTGTTTGATCTATATGCCATCTGTGGGATTGCAGGCAGTAATTGGAAAAAAGGGGCCGCGGGCCCCTGATTTCACACGCAGACACTGCGGGGTTCACTCGCTGACTTTGGCTTCTGCGTCAGCTGGTTTGGCTTTCGCCTTTACCTGCACCTTGGGTACAGCTTTAGCTTTCGGTGCAGCTTTGGCTTTAGGGGCTGCAGCTCTTGCTTTGGGCTTGGCTGAATCGGCAGCTGCTTCATCAGTTTCGCCTTCCGCGACATCTGCGGAATCAGCCGCAAATTCTTCTTTCTGGCTGCTGGCTTCCATGTGTACTCGACCCTGGCCTTCAATGCAGGCGTTGGCCATGCTTTCAACGTACAGTTGGATGGCGCGAATAGCGTCATCATTACCTGGAATTACCACATCAACACCATCAGGGTTGCTGTTGGTATCGACAATGCCAATAACGGTAATGCCCAGTTTATTGGCTTCAGCAATAGCGATACGTTCGTGATCGACGTCTATTACAAACAGTGCATCAGGCAAGCCGCCCATGTCTTTGATACCACCAATACTCTTGTCCAGTTTTTCCTGGGCACGACGGCGCATCAATACTTCTTTCTTGGTCAATTTTTCGAATGTGCCATCGGTGGATTGAGTTTCCAGATCGCGCAGGCGGCGAATGGAAGCGCGAATGGTTTTGTAGTTGGTCAACATGCCACCGAGCCAGCGTTGATCGACGAACGGCATATTGGCGCGCGTGGCTTCTGCTTTGATAATTTTGCTTGCTGCGCGTTTGGTACCAACAAAGAGAATTTTTTGTTTTCTCTCTGCCATGGTTTTAACCATGCTCAGAGCTTGATTGAAGGCTGGTACAGTGTGTTCGAGGTTGATGATGTGGATTTTGTTACGGGCTCCGAAAATGTATTGGTCCATTTTGGGATTCCAGTAGCGGCACTGGTGACCAAAATGGACACCGGCCTGCAACATGTCTTTCATGCTTACAGTCATTGAAGTTTCCTGGGGTTAAGCCTCCATACACCCCATCTGCTTAACCACTCGCGGTGGCACCCGGGCAGATGTGACGGTATATGTGCGACATTAAAAAAGTTTAGGCAGAAGTACCTGCCGGTTAAGCCCTGTCCTCAACTGTTAGCAGTCTACGGCCAGAACGGGCGGCTTTATATCACAAAGAAGGCGGTTCAGGAAAGCTGAAACTGGACAACCAGCTGCTTTCTCATGTCCGATTAAACCAATAACAGCCAACTAAATATTTGTCAAAACCGCAAATGCTTGCAGATACGGGTTTATGCATTCAGCTATGGACACTATAATCGGTTGCTAAGCCAATCGTGCACCGGTTTTCCAGGACAGCAGTATCTCATGCCAGTAACTATAAAGACCAAGGACGAAATCGCGCTCATGCGCGAAGTTGGACGCCTAGCAGCAGAAGTGCTGGAAATGATCGAACCCTATGTCAAAGCCGGTATAAGTACAGGTGAACTTGATCGGATTTGCCATAACTACATTGTCAATGTCCAGAAAGCCGTCCCTGCCCCGCTGAACTACAACGGTTTCCCGAAATCGATCTGCACATCGGTAAACCATGTCATTTGCCATGGCATCCCCAGCGACGACAAGATCCTCAAGGATGGCGACATAATCAATATCGATATTACTGTCATTAAAGACGGTTTCCATGGCGATACCAGTAAAATGTTTGGCATTGGCACACTGCCCCTTCATGCCCAGAAATTGATTACTGTGACCCAGGAATGCCTGTACAAAGCCATTGCCCTTGTTGGGCCCGGTGTATATCTCGGAGACTTGGGATATGTAATCCAGCAGTACGCAGAAGCCCTGCACTATTCTGTTGTACGCGATTATTGTGGCCATGGTATTGGCAGAATATTCCATGAAGAGCCACAGGTGCTTCATTACGGCCAGAAACAAACCGGTATGCAATTGCGGGAAGGCATGACCTTCACAATCGAGCCGATGATCAACGCTGGCAGTCGGTTTACCAAACTCTCGCGTGCAGATGGCTGGACCGTAACAACAGCTGACCGTCGCTTGTCAGCACAGTGGGAACATACACTTGCAGTAACCAGTGATGGCTGCGAAGTTCTGACCAGTCGCAAGGAAGAGCCATTCAAAGCGGGTGGCAATTGACCAGGGTTAAGCAGAAAAGCCGCATTGGCATCAAACGCCAGGCACTGTTCAATTCCCGGGTATTTACCCGTCAGCTCGCCAAGAGCCCTTCAGCAATCAGCTGTTTCAAGGCCAGCATCAAACAGGCTCACAGTCTCCTCGATGAGCGCTTTCGCAGTGGCGATAAAATTGAAACCCTGATCAAGGATATCAGCTGGTTTGCCGACCAGATTTTGATCCAGGCTTGGAAACGATATGACTGGGGTGATGCCGGGGATATCAGCCTCGTAGCCGTTGGTGGCTATGGCCGCGGTGAATTACACCCCTACTCTGATATTGATATCCAGATCATGCTACGGCGCAATAATATTCGCCGTCACACAACTGCCATTGAAGGCTTCCTGACTTTTTTGTGGGACATCAATCTGGAAGTCGGGCAAAGCGTGCGAACTATCCGTGAAAACATTCTGCACGCCGTCAAGGACATCACGATCACAACTGCCCTGCTAGAGTCCCGCACTATCTGCGGTAATCCTTTGTTGCAGCAAGAGGTCATGACGAAGCTGGCCGAGAAAAAAATCTGGAAGCCAAAAAGTTATTTCGCTGCCAAAAAAGCAGAGCAGCTGGAACGTCATCGCAAACACGATGACATTGAATATTCCCTCGAGCCCAACATCAAGGCTGCGCCAGGTGGCTTGCGCGATTTACAAACCATCAGCTGGATTGCCCGCCATTATTTTGGCACTGGTGATTTCAAGGATCTGGTGAAGCGTGGATTTTTGCTCAAGACCGAGTACCGCGACCTGATCAAGGGCCGCAATTTTTTGTGGAAACTGCGCTATGGCTTGCACATGATCAATGGTCGTCGCGAAGACAGGCTGTTGTTTGAACACCAGCGCACACTGGCGGAAATGTTTGGCTACGAGAACGATGGCAATAGCCTCGCAATTGAAAAACTGATGCAGCAATATTACCAGGCAGTACTCAACATCAGGGTTCTCAATGACGTACTGCTGCAACTGTTCGATGAAGAAATCCTGCGCTCCGGGGAAAAGACCAAAGTCAGGGCAGTTAACAACCGCTTCCAGATTCGTGATAACTACATCGAGGCGAAGCATACCCGGGTATTCCAGCATACTCCCATGGCGCTCATCGAGATCTTCATGCTCATGGCCCAGGACCGTTCTATTGAAGGAATTCGCGCTGCTACCATACGATTGCTACGCAACAGCCTGAGCCTTATCGACGATGACTATCGCAAGGACGTTCGCAATATAAGCATGTTCATGGAACTGCTGCGCTCGCCCCACCGCATGGTCAACCAGCTGCGCAAGATGAAGCACTACGGCATTCTTTCGGCTTATTTACCGGAGTTCGGTCGTATCGTGGGCCAGATGCAACACGACCTTTTTCACATCTACACGGTGGACGATCATACTTTGCAGGTTATGGAAAACCTGCGACGCTTTAACCATCTGGACGCAGAAGAAAAGTTTCCGGTTGCATCCCAGATCACCAAGCTTATTCCCAAACCGGAACTGCTTTATATCGCTGGCTTGTACCATGACATAGCAAAGGGGCGGGGCGGCGATCATTCACTGTTGGGTGTGAAAGATGCCGAAGATTTCTGCAAACGCCATCATCTCGGCAAATGGGACACAGCTCTTGTTGGCTGGCTGGTAAAAAATCATCTTGTGATGTCCGGCACCGCCCAGCGCGAAGATATTCACGATCCCGCCGTAATCAAGTCTTTTGCATTATTGATGGGAGACCAGGTTCATCTTGACTATCTCTATGTGCTGACAGTTGCTGACATCAATGGCACCAATCCCAATCTGTGGAATACCTGGCGCGCTTCCCTGCTGCGCAAACTTTATTTCTCTACCAAGCGTGCACTCAGCCAGGGCCTGGAAATAACGGTTGGCAAAAAAAGCCTGATTGAGGATAACCAGAGCAAAGCTCTCAATTTGCTCAAGGATAAAAACTATACGCGTGGCGAAGTCAT
>CAIYIP010000386.1 GCA_903926285.1 uncultured Gammaproteobacteria bacterium | reverse complement strand
CGATCTGGTATAAGGCAAGATTTTTACGGTTATCGTAATCTCCGGCCCATCCGCATCCCTGACTCTCAAGGTCCCATGGCATATCGGGCCGAGATGACACACTCGGTGATAAAAGAACACAAGATAAGTGAGTGTCCCTTGAGGTCAGGATATACTTCACCTTTTGACCTCACTTATCCAACAGGACAATTCCATGCCCGGCTTACTCCCCAACGTCGACCCCGATGGCCTACTCGAATACTCGGTGGTTTATACCGATCGTGCGCTCAACCACATGTCGCAATCTTTCCAGACGGTGATGCGCGATATCTCCTCCATGCTCAAGGAAGTCTATCAGGCGGATGGCGTTGTCATCGTGCCGGGCAGCGGTACTTTCGGCATGGAAGCGGCGGCACGCCAATTCGCCACAGGCAAGAAAGTACTCGTGATTCGTAATGGCTGGTTTTCGTTTCGCTGGACCCAGATTTTCGAGATGGGCAACATCCCTTCCGAAAGCATCGTACTGAAAGCGCGCCAGCAGAAGGCTGAAGCACAATCACCGTTTGCGCCCTGCCCGATTGAAGAAGTTGTCGCCACGATCAAGGCCGAAAAACCTGCAGTGGTCTTTGCACCGCATGTCGAAACCTCAGCAGGCATGATCCTGCCCGACAACTACATCCGCGCGCTGGCCGATGCCGTGCACGAAGTCGGCGGCATGCTCGTGATCGACTGCATCGCTTCCGGCACGATCTGGCTCGACATGAAAAAACTCGGCATTGATGCGCTGATCAGCGCGCCGCAAAAAGGCTGGAGCGCGTCGCCGTGCTGCGGTCTCGTGATGCTCAGTGCCCTTGGCCTCGAACGCACACGTAATTCACGCAGCACCAGTTTTGCGTGCGACCTCGGCAAGTGGCTGCAGATCATGGAAACCTACGAAAAAGGCGGCCATGCCTATCACGCCACAATGCCAACCGACAGTCTGACCGTATTCCGCGACACGATGCAGGAAACCGCAGGTCTGGGTTTTGCCAAAGTGAAGGAACAACAGCAAACACTCGGCAACAAGTTGCGCGCGGTTCTCGAAAGCAAAGGTTTCAACAGTGTTGCTGCCGAAGGCTTCAAGGCGCCTGGCGTGGTTGTGAGCTACACGCAGGATGCAGACATCCAGAATGGCAAGAAGTTTTTATCACAGGGTTTCCAGATTGCCGCCGGCGTGCCGCTGCAGTGTGATGAAAGGGAAGACTTCAGAACTTTCCGCATCGGCCTGTTTGGGCTGGACAAGCTGCAGAATATTGACCGCACCGTTGCGCAACTGGAAGCGGCGCTGGCCAAGGTGGTTTAACCATCGTGCATACCCGCGCTGGAAGAGTTGGCGGAATTTATCGCTTTTCCGTCCCTGATTCCGGGGTTTATCAAATTAGCAAAAAATGGGAATGGCGGCGCAACTGGTAGACAAAAGCCCCTACCGGCAGCAGAATCGCGCTTGACACGCGAATCTGCTGGTTAGAGGTCGGCTTAGTCGACATACTGCCGCACGCCAGGATCGGGAATAACAATGACAAGAGAGGTGTTGGTCATGCTGAGCAAGCGCTACATCCATGCCGCGGTAGTTGTTGCCTGCGGAGCGCTGAGCACTGTCCCTGTCATTGCTGCCGAGCATGCCGAGTGGGAAGTTGTCGAACGCTACTGTTTTGAATGCCATAACTCCGAAGACTGGGCCGGCAAGGTTGCCTTCGACCTGATGACAGGCGACACCGTAGCAAGCGAACCCAAGGTGTTTGAGGCTGCCATTCGCAAATTACGCGGCGGGTTGATGCCACCGCCCGGTGCCGAACGTCCCGACCCCGAATCCGTTAACGCCCTCGCCTCCTGGTTTGAAACCACGCTCGATTCCGCTGCTGCCGAACCCTTGCCCGCCCGCATTCCACTGCGTCGACTCAATCGTCGTGAATATTCCTACGCCATCCGCGACCTGCTCGGCATGAACATTGACGTTGGCAAATTGCTGCCCGCCGACGACCTCAAGGACGGCTACGACAACAATGCCGATGCCCTGCAGGTATCTCCTGCATTTATCGACCAGTACCTCAATGCCGCGCGCACGATTGCGCATGATGCCGTCGGTGATCGTCGCCCGATTCCAATCATGGAAACCTACGGCAACGTAGCCGACATGATTATCTCGCTGCCCCCGCGTGGCACTCCCGGTACCGGTACCCAGCAACGTCACAACGAAGGTATGCCGTTTGGTACACGCGGTGGCATGAGTGTCGAGCACAACTTTTTAGCGGATGGTGAATATGAGCTGACCATCGGCGATCTCGCGCTTGCCCGCGAAGTACCCAACATGGAATTCGAGAACACCGTTGTTGCACTGCTCGATGGCGTGGAGTTTTTTCGCACCAACATTGGCGGTGAAGCCGACCACAAGGCCATCGACCAGATCCAGGACGATGCGGTTGCGGCAATCAACGAGCGGCTGCGTGGTATTCGTTTCAACGCCACGGCCGGCCAGCACACCGTGACTGTCACGTTTGTACAGCGCAGTTTTGCCGAAAGTGATGAACTTGCGCGTATTCCTGCACTCGAAGGTGGCCAGGATCGCGTGCATGCAATACATGCGTT
>CAIYIP010000385.1 GCA_903926285.1 uncultured Gammaproteobacteria bacterium | reverse complement strand
TGAACAGTACATAGTCAGTGTTGAATTTGACTACGTTAGTGACTCCATCTACAAAATTATTGAAGACCCCATAAAAGGGAAGATTGTTAAACGTGATACCTTTATTCCATTTGCTTGGGTTGGTGATTTGCGTGGTCTTAACTTTTATCAAGGTTCAAAGGGACTTCAACAGCGTATAGGAAAGGAAAATCAAAAATATTGCCCTCAAGCAAATCTATTCTTTCACCACCATCACCGTTATAGACACTCACTGCATTGGCATCAACAAGGGTTAGACGGGTCAGACCCTGCATGAAAAAGTGCTCTGCTTCAGGCCAGTCTGTCGTCCAGGAATTGCGGCCTCTGCCACGTCCGCCGCCAAAGCTGTCACCGCCATATATCAAGCGCGCAAAATGCAATTCCGCGCCATCAGGGTCGGCTGGCACGTCCCCCGCAAGCTGACGTTGATTACTCTCATAGGGGAACCTTTGCGCGTTAGCCGGAGTAACTGCTGTTATCAACAACAGACTGAGCACATGACTGGAAATGAGGCGCAGCAATTTTGCAAGATTCAATTTAAGCACTCATGGCAGGCCAAGACGGAATTGAGGCAACTATAAACCAGCTATTTGCTGAATAAAACACATACGCCAACCTGGTTATCCCAAGGACCGGGAGTTAGCTCCCAAAACCAGCAACTTCCAGGATCAAAACCGAAGCGTGTAATTAAACTTCAGCGATAAATCGGCATTAACAGAAACGAACTCATTGTCCTTGTCCGGATCAATTAACCCATAATTCAATACCAGAAAAGCTTCACGTCCCGCTTCTGGTATCCAGTGCAGTCTGCTGTTGAAACCCAGTGATTCGGAAACGTTGTCATACTGAACCAGATTACTCCAGGACAGCGTCGAGACAAACGAGACTTGAGTTTGCAAGTTGATCAGTCGTACGGTGAAATTCCCTTGAGGCAGATGAATTTCATTTTCAGTGAACTGCCCGCTGAAGCTATAGCGGGCAGTTGGCCTGTAATTAAGCTCAACACCGCGCTGCATCCTGTTACCGTCGTAATACTCGCCCCAGCGCGCTGAAATGCGTCCTGACAGTTTGCGCTGGTTCGCGAAATCAATTCCTATCAAACCTTCCGTGAAGGAATAGTCACCAGCAGGAATGACAATGCGTTTTAAAGTATCCGAAAACCGGTTGATCGTGAAATTTGTTCTTAGCACTTCCCTGCTGCGAATCAGCCGTCCGAAAACACCATCACCTGCGTTCATGTTCGTGGTTAAACGTAGACCCACGTTTTCATTGCTGACACCGCCACCATCGAGATTCTGGGCTCTGTAACCATCAAAGCCGCCATATACGGAACGGATAAGAGCACCTGGTGCCAGAAAACGACGATAGCCGAAGTCGAGCGCATGGTCTTCAATGTCGCTCTGGTTGACAAAACCTACCGCAGGATCAAAATTTTTCTCGATCCTCTTGTAGTTGTAACCACCGCGCCACCCTTGGCTGGCAGGATAGAAAATTCCCATGCCATAGGATGCATCGTCCTTCGTATCCACGCCATTGTCCGATTGCTGATAGAACGCCACGCCCTGTAAAGTACCACCGCCAACCAGATTCGAATTGCGATAGCGGAAATCCGTACCAATGAGACTGTTATCTTGATTGGATTGCGGATCGCCATGTGTTGCTATCACACCAAGTTGTGATTCGGACAGGACATTCAACACGGCACGGCCAATAAAGATATCTTGCGCATCAACTCCAGTTGCCATGTCTTCGTCCTGACTGATCAGCAAGGTGCCAACATTCCAGTCGCCAATACGACCGCTGATCTTGCCGCCGGCATTGATATCAACGGGAGCGCCATTTGCACTCAAACCTATCCGGCGCGAGAAAAATGGCCGAGCATTCTGGCTCGCCGCTCCCGGTATTGCCGGATTGCCGCTGCCATTGTTGAAGTTGCCAGCACCGATTTGGCCAAATTCAAAAATATCCGATTCGCGGATAAAGAAATCGCGTTGTTCCGGAAAGAACAGATTGAAGCGTGTGAGGTTGACTTGCCTGCTATCCACCTCGGCGGCAGAAAAATCCGTGTTGATCGTCAATGATGCGTTGAGCTGCGGCGTCAATTTATAGAACACGTCCAGCTGTGGCTCAAAATTCTGCTCTCGAAAACCGACAGGTCCATAAACCCTGTCTTCACGCATGGTAAAAGACGATACGATATCGAGGCCCAGCCCCTGGCGCATTCCTGTGAGGCCTGTTGCTGTGCCGGCCACCGCGGGATTTACCTGACGGTTGCGCGATACCCAGGCAATACTTTCGTTATTACGCCTTATCGCGCGCCGGAAATTAATCCCCCAGCTGTCGGATGCAGGATTAAAAGGCAAAGTCTGGAAAGGTATGCGCATTTCGCTATACCAGCCATTCGCAACACGGCTCGCGTCTGCCTGCCAGATGCCATCCCAGTTGCCGTCTATTTCAGTGGTGTTCTGAAACAAACCTTCCCAACGTACGCCATTGGCATTTACTTCGAAGCGGTAACCATTACGGCGGTCAAAAAATGGATCAAGGATGACGGCGAGAATATCGTCAGAAGCAAGTCCCTGTCCCTGCCGCATCGTATTTGCAGAAACTTTTGACATGTCGGCTTCTTCAAAAAAACTGCCGACATAAAGTGCGTCTTCCGTGTAGAAAATCCAGACCCGCGATTTCTCCGAAGGTTCGCCATATTCAACCGGCTCGTATTGATGGAAATCGTCAATCAGCAGCGCCTGAGACCAGAGCGCATCGTCCAGCACACCATCGATTTCGGCTTCACCAGCCAGTTTCGGGATAACGATGGTTTTCGAACCCTCACTACCTTCTACCGTGATCTGGCCAAAAACATAGCTGCCGCTTGCTGCGATACAAGCAATTACGATTAAAGTTTTGATGAATGAATGCAAATTGAACTGTAAAAGTCTGGATACCACAGAGAACTTCCGCAGATTGATTAAGCTCTGGATTATATTGCAAGCAGCTTGTGGGTCTGTATTTATGG
>CAIYIP010000384.1 GCA_903926285.1 uncultured Gammaproteobacteria bacterium | reverse complement strand
TGTTAGCCTAGTTTTACAAAGGTAATCAAGAGAAAATCTGGTGAGTAAAAAGAAATTAGTCATTATTGAAGACGAGCCGGACATACTGGAAGTATTAAATTACAACCTGAAGCGGGAAGGGTACGAAGTATTAACCGCCAGTGATGGTGTCAGGGGGCTTGCACTCATCAAGCGCGAAGCGCCCGACCTTGTGTTGCTCGATCTGATGTTGCCCGGCATGGACGGAGTCGAAATCTGCGGCACAATCAAGAAAGACCCGCAAACCCAGGGTACGCTGATCATCATGGTCACTGCCAAGGGTGAAGAAAGCGATATTGTGCTGGGCCTCGGCGTAGGCGCTGATGATTACATCGCCAAGCCCTTTAGTCCAAAGGAGTTGATCGCCAGAGTCAAGGCTGTGCTCAGGCGCGGTATTCTGGTGGACAAGGTCGCAGTCAAAGACAGGATTGAAGTTGGCGACCTGGTCATAGACTCGGTCAAGTACAAAGTCAGTATTGGCGGCAAGGAAGTCAAACTCACTGCTACAGAATTCCGGCTTTTGCATTATCTTGCCAGCAACCCGGGTCGGGTGTTTTCTCGAGAACAACTCCTGAACCGTGCTCTCGGTGAAGATGTGGTCATTGTTGATAGAAATATCGACGTGCATATCAGGGGTATCAGGAAAAAGCTCGAGGTTGACCCTCCACTAATCGAGACCATTCGTGGTGTAGGCTATAGAATGGCTGACCAGCTTTGAGGGCGCCTTGAAAGCTTGACTGACAATTGCACACTTCGCCTTCAGGCTGCGGGACACTTTAAGTTAACCATGCTCAACTCACCTCATTTTTGGCGTACCACAGCTACTTACCTGCTTTTTGTGCTTATTGGCGTAAGTTTGCTGGTAGTGCGCACACTCACCGATATTTCTCGCGATGAGCACACACGTAGCGAAGAGCAATTACACGCTTATGCTCTTACGCTTGCCGCCTCCATCTCGCCTTCCATGCTCACGGCGAATAATGAAAGCATGGCGAAGACTGTTGATGTGCTTGCCATCAATACCGGCTTGCGCGTCACCATTATCGACAGTAACGGTGTCGTGCTGATCGACACACATCAAGACCCCGCTCTCATGGATAATCACCTTAATCGTCCTGAAGTGCAGACCGCAATAAACCGCGGCGAAGGGAGGGCTGAGCGTTTCAGCCAGACCTTGCGCGTAAATTATCATTATCTTGCAGTTCCGATCGCGTCTTCCGATGGCTTGTCTGGAATAGCCAGGGTTGCCCGTTCGGAGCAGGAACTGGACGATCTTATTCGTGCCAGGCAGTTGCAGGAATTAATGTCAGCAATAGGCATCACCCTGGCGCTTGCAGTCCTGGCGATGATAGTCGCCTGGCGCAAGACCGCTGTCTTGGAAGAAATCACCCAGATTACTGAAGCCATTGCCCAGGGTGATTTCGAGCGCAGGGTGACAGAGTCCAAGGCTGCTGGCATGAAGCGCCTGGCGGATGCGCTCAATCAAATGGCGCGTAATTCTTCGCGCAGAGTGTCGTTGCTTACTTCTGACCGCAACCGGTTGGCGACAGTTTTCACCGGCATGGTGGAAGGCGTAATCGATGTCGATCAGAAACAGAACACTATCCACATCAATGAAGCTGCTGCTGCGATGTTGGGAGTGGAACGCGATAAATGTATAGGTAAACCAGTCTGGCATGTAACGCGTCATCAAAAAATCACCCAGGCACTGGATGAGGCCTTGCGCCAACGCACCGTTATCAAGACGCAAGTGGATTATCCGCTTGAGAATAATTATCTCGTGATGGACATCTATGTAGCGTCCCTGTCCGATGATCAGGGCGAGCCGATAGGCGCTGTTGTGGTTATGCACAACATTACGGAGCTGAAAAACCTCGAGCGGGTGCGCACCGATTTTGTCGCCAATGCCTCGCACGAGCTCAAGACTCCAATCACCGCTATCAGGGGTTTATCTGAAACAGTCGTTGGTGATCCAGACATGGACAAGAGCACTGCCTTGCATTTCATGGAGCGTATCCACGCGCAAAGCATCCGTTTATCTCATCTTGTGACCGATTTGATGACCATCTCGCGGCTCGAATCGGACCAGAACACCAGCGAATTTACGCTGCTCAATTTTGGCGAACTGGTTAATCGCGCGCTGGCGGCAGCGGAAACGGCCATTGAAAATAAACATCACACCCTCACGGCGACTATGACTGAGGCCAAAATTGAAGTTGTTGGTGATCGCCAGCAACTGAGCCAGCTGGCAGACAACTTGCTCGACAACGCCATCAAATACACGCCTGAGGGCGGCCAGGTCAAGGTCAGGCTTTATGTGCAAGGTAGCGACGCCGTGCTGGAAGTTGAGGACTCCGGCATTGGTATCAGCCCGCAGTACCAGCAAAGGGTATTCGAGCGCTTCTATCGGGTGGACAAGGCGCGTTCACAAAGCCTGGGTGGTACCGGCCTCGGTCTCTCGATTGTGAAGAACATCGCGGAACGCCATGGTGGCGTCGTGAGCGTGAGCAGTCAGTTGGGAAGGGGTTCAACCTTTACGTACCGCATGCCTTGCGGTCAGCACAACCAAGATTAAGATTTACCGCATGATCGCAGGTTTTGCGACTGATCTTTATTATTTCTTAACATGGCTGCTGGAAAATGCCAGCACTTGATTTGGCGTTGATTTTCAGGTCCGAAGCACCTTTCGATCCAGCCGATCTTCCTGCTTTTCCATGCAACCGGAGACCACCAGTATGCAACAATGTTCAACATTCAAATCATTGATTTTTATTGGCGTTTCTCTGGCGATAAGCTCCTGCTCCAATGAGCCTGAGCAAGCGACCATACCACAAACAGGTGCAGCGATTGATGCTGGCGCCAGTCTCAGCGGAGTTGTCAGTCTGGATGGTTCCAGCACAGTATTTCCAATCAGTGAGGCCATGGCTGAAGAGTTCCCGAAAGCGGCGCCGGGTGTGCGCGTAACCGTTGGTGTTTCCGGAACCGGTGGTGGCTTCAGCAAATTCATCGCAGGCGAAATTGATATCAATAATGCCTCCAGGCCAATCAAGGATTCTGAAAAAGAGGCCGCCACGGCCAATGGCATCGAGTACCTGGAAATTCCAGTTGCCTATGATGGTTTGTCTATCGTCGTCAATCATGAAAATACCTGGGTCGACCATATCACGGTTGCTGAATTGCAGCTGATCTGGCAGCCCGGCAGCACGGTCGACAGCTGGGATGACGTGCGCCCCGAATGGCCGGCGCAGCCGTTGCGGCTGTACGGACCTGGCACCGATTCTGGCACCTTCGACTACTTTACTGAAGTTGTTAATGGCGAAGCCGGCGCTTCCCGCCCTGATTACACCGCGAGTGAAGACGACAATGTACTGGTGCAAGGGATCAGCGGCGACGAAAATTCACTGGGCTTCTTTGGTTACGCCTACTACACCGCCAACCAGGACAAACTGAAACTGATACCCGTGGATGGCGGCAATGGTCCGATTTTGCCAAGTCCAGCCAGTATCAATGACGGCACTTATGCCCCACTGTCACGACCTATTTTTATCTACCTCAGCAAGTCAGGTGCCCAGAAACCACAGGTACGCAGCTTCGTGGAGTTTTATCTCGAATCAGCACCTGCATTGGTCAGCGAAGTGGGGTACATTTCCTTACCCCTTGAGTCTTATCAGGAATCAAAAACCGCGCTTGCCGGCTTCTGATAAAATCGCTACATAAAAAACCAGGCTGCTTGCCGGGCAATCCCCGGTTTCGGCCACTGAAAAGCCGTATCCCATGACTCAGCTTCCTCCCCTAGATAACCCGGTTGGCAAGGGCAGCAACACCAGCATTCACAAGGCTGGCTCGCGCTGGGGTGAAGGCTTGATCAAGTTCTGGCTCCAGGTGTGTGCGTTGATTTCGATCCTGACGACATTTGCCGTCGTCGTGTTGCTGCTGGTCGAATCGTTTGAGTTTTTCACCAACGTTAGCCCTGTTGAATTCTTTTTTGGCACTCGGTGGGTGCCAATCCTGCAGCCCAGTTCTTTCGGTGTGTTGCCGCTCGTCTGGGGCACTATGCTGGTTACTGTCGGAGCTGCTTTTATTGCGCTGCCCATGGGTTTGGCCAGCGCAATTTATCTAAGTGAATACGCCTCCGACCGGCAACGTTCGTGGATCAAGCCGACGCTGGAACTGCTGGCAGGTATTCCTACCGTGGTCTACGGCTATTTTGCGCTGACCTTTGTGACTCCACTGCTCAAGACTTTCATTCCCAGCATCCAAGTATTCAACGCACTGAGCGCGTCTATTGTGGTCGGTATCATGATCCTGCCGATGATTGCCACGCTCAGCGACAATGCGCTGCGTGCCGTGCCGGTCAGTCTGCGTCAGGCTGCTTATGCTTTGGGCGCAACCTCTTATGAAGTCACAACCCGCGTGGTAGTGCCCGCAGGTTTGTCGGGAGTCATGGCGTCCTATCTGCTCGCGATCTCGCGTGCGATTGGCGAGACGATGGCTGTGACTATTGCCGCGGGACAAACCCCCAACCTGTCGCTGAGTATGCTCGAAAGCATTCAGACCATGACGTCCTACATTGTGCAGGTAAGTCTCGGCGACACACCTTCGGGCAGTGTTGCA
>CAIYIP010000383.1 GCA_903926285.1 uncultured Gammaproteobacteria bacterium | reverse complement strand
TAACGAATATTCCGACTACATCGTGGGTGCATCGCAACTGGGTGCGCAACTGATTTCCACCCGTTACGGACGCGAGGCTGAAAGTGAGTCCGATTATTACGGCATCCAGTACATGGTGCGTGCCGGTTACGATCCGCGCGCTGCAGTAACCTTGCAACAAACGTTTGTGCTGCTCTCTGAAGGCAAGGAACCTGGCTGGCTCGAAGGCTTGTTTGCGAGCCATCCACCGTCATCCCAACGTGTGCAGGACAATCAGGTGCTCGTGAATGAATTGATGCCTACTCTGGCCGGGCGTGATCTCGATATGGGCGAGGCCCGCTACCAGCAGGCAATAGCGTTCCTCAAAGAGACCAAGCCCGCCTACGATTTGTTCGATGAAGCCGAAAAGGATATTGCGGACGATGATCTCGAAGCCGCACGCGACAAGGTGGATCAGGCAATTCGCCTTGTGCCACGCGAAGCACGCTTTCACGGCCTGCGCGGCGATATTGATGTTTACCAGCGCAACTACCGTGCAGCGATCCAGAGGTATGATGAGGCACTGCAGCTCGACAGCAATTATTTTGACTATTACCTCGGCCGTGGTTACGCACACGCAAGGCTCGACCAGAAGTCGCAAGCGCGCGCCGACCTTGAGCGCAGTACAGAACTGTTGCCTACGGCAATGGCCTACAATGAGCTCGGCAAACTCTCGATTGCCGCTGGCGACCGCACTAATGCCAGGCAGTATTTCCAGTTTGCCGCGCAAGGGCAGGGATCGGTAGGGCAGGAAGCTAAAGACGCACTTATGCGCCTCGATCTTGAGGATAATCCCACTGCGTTTATCAAGGCAGAGCCGTATGTTGATGACCGCGGCCGTCTGCTTGCACGTGTGAGCAATGGCAGCGACGTACAGTTCAGAAATGTGCAGGTGGATTTCGCCGCCGTGATCAATGGTGCCGTCCAGCGTCAGAGCCGGATACTTTCATTGCAGGCAGATTCCTATGCTGATGTGAACTCGGGTCTGGTATTTCCTGCCGGCATTACACCAACGCCCGACATGGTCAGGGTTGAAGTAACCCGAGCGCAGCAATGAAACACACCTTGCGCACAGGTGTTAACACATGGCTTGGTAGATGATGCGGATACTGGTTTTTAACGCAGGTAGTTCGAGCCTTAAGTTCAGTGTATTTGACCTGGCACTTACTGACAGCCGTATCTTCAAGGGTGAGTACGAGCAGTTTGCAAATGGTCACTGTGTGTTGCATTACCGTACTGGTAATGAACCTGCGGAAGAACATCAGCGCAGCGAAACCGGAGCGACGGTTCTTGATGTAATCCACAAGGTGCCAACTCTACTGCAGGAATTTGGCCTCGCCGATTTTTCCGCAGTTGGTCATCGCGTGGTGCACGGCGGTGAACTTTTCCGGGCGGCAACCTTGCTTGATGACAGTGTCATGCAAAAGCTTGATGCTTGTAACAATCTCGCACCGTTGCATAATCCTGTCAGCCAGGCAGTCATTGAGCTCAGCAGAAAACTGTGGCCCGGATTACCGCAGGTTGCTGTGTTTGATACCGCCTTTCACCAGACCATTCCCGACTATGCCCACACCTATGCAGTGCCGAAATCCTGGCGCGACAAAGGCCTGCGGCGTTTTGGTTTCCACGGTACGTCGCATCACTTTGTTGCTTGGCATGTTGCCAAAAAACTGCAGCAGCCATTAAACACACTACGCATCATTAGCTGTCATCTGGGCAACGGTGCGAGTATTTGTGCAATCAATCACGGCCAGTCAGTGGATACATCAATGGGAATGACACCCATGGAAGGGCTCGTGATGGGGACACGCGCCGGCGATGTGGACCCCGGAATTTTTTCTTTCCTGCAGCGCGAACTCGGCCTGGATATTACCGCGATAGAAAAGGAGTTGAACAATGCCAGCGGCCTGCAGGCACTGGCTGGCACTGCTGATTTGCGCCTGATTGAACAACGCGCGACAGCGGGCGATGCAGAGGCCCAGCTTGCGATCCATATCTACGCGTATCGTGTGCGCAAATACATCGGCGCGTATGCCGCTGCGATGGGTGGCCTTGATGTGGTGGTATTCGCAGGTGGCATCGGTGAGAACTCCGCTGCCATGCGAAGGCGCATTTGTGAACGGCTCGAATTTCTGGGCCTCTATCTTGATGACGACCACAATCGCCAGCTCGTGCTGGATGATTTCGCGGCGCTTCAGATTCAGGCGGTTGACTCGCGTGTACGTGTGATGGTTACGCGCACCAATGAACAGTTCATGATTGCGCAGGAAGTCCGGCAACTGCTGGAGTCGCGACAACAGCCTGCTGCGTCGTACCGTATTCCGATTGCAGTTTCGGCACGGCATGTTCATCTCTCGCACGCTGCGGTGGAGCAGTTGTTTGGCCCGGGGCATCAGTTAACGCTTCAACGTGCGCTTGCGCAAAAGGATGGCTGGGCTGCAATGGAGACGGTGGAACTGATTGGGCCGCATGGTTCATTCCAGAAAGTGCGGGTGCTCGGTCCGTCACGCGCCGCGACGCAGATCGAAATTTCCCGCACCGATACCTTCACACTGGGTCTTGATGCCCCGCTGCGTGCGTCGGGCATATTGCAGGATACTCCCGCAGTGCGCCTGCGCGGCCCGTATGGCGAGATCACTACGGATGGACTAATTGTTGCTGCACGCCATATTCACATGAGTCCACGTGATGCAGTAAAACTCGGGCTGAAAGATGGCGACTATGTTGAAATGAAATTTGGCGCGGGGGAACGGGCGGTGGTGTTTTCCCATACGCTCATTCGCGTGAAGGACACTTACTCCACCGAGATGCATATCGACACCGATGAAGCCAATGCTGCCGGTATTAGCTACTGTACCGATGGCGAGTTGATCACGATGCCCGACCATCAGGATGTTGGCGTCGGGGCATTGCAGCACAGTTCATCCTCCTGACCGGCTTATTCACCCGTATCGCGGTACACAACTTTCGTGCCATCGTTGAGCAGTTGCGAGGGGAACACAACCACAGTGTCCTCTTCGCCAAGTCCTGAAAGCACCTGCATGTAATCCCGGTTGCGCTTGCCTATGTCAATTTCGCGTTCTGCAGCCCTGTCTTCATCAACCGTAAATGTGTACCAACGATTGTTGCGCCGGAAAATCGCGCTACCCCCGCCAGCGATAATGAGGGTATGGCTCGCCTATACCTGGACGGCATCCTGGGTCAGCAGATCCACGACCAGTTCCAGTGCATTGGCCTGGCTGATTGCTACTAGATGCAGTTGCCATGACCGTAACATACCGCTAGTCACTGTCTGTGGGCTTGGTGGCCGGATTATAGCGGATTGCTGCACATTTTCCGGCGGAGGATGATCGCTAACTGGTTTATCGATGACTTAACTCAAACAACCTCAAGTTCGGCCTTTGCATGCGTCGCTGCAACTCCTTATGCTTCGCATACTTGCACTGAAGCGCTGCACAAGGAAGCTGACATGTCTTTCGTTTTGCCGTTCGCCAGTATTCGTAATACCGATGTCGCCCGCGTAGGTGGCAAGAATGCATCGCTCGGGGAGATGTTCAACACCCTGACATCTGTGGGCATTCGTATTCCTGACGGTTTTGCCGTGACTGCAGAGGCCTACCGCTATTTCCTTGCATCTAGCCAGCTGACCGAAAAGCTGCAACAGACTCTCGATAAACTTGATACCAACACACTCGCTAATCTCGGCGAGGTGGGCGCAGAGTGCCGCGCCTTGATCAAGAGTGGCGAGCTGCCGTCGGGTCTTAAGTCCGACATACTC
>CAIYIP010000382.1 GCA_903926285.1 uncultured Gammaproteobacteria bacterium | reverse complement strand
TTCAGGTACCGATCACGACTTCACCGATCTGCATGCATGGACGGAAGTATTTATTCATGGCGCGGGTTGGCTTGGCCTTGATCCAACGTCTGGCCTCTTTGCCGGCGAAGGTCATATCCCGCTTGCCTGTACACCTGATCCGCAAAGCGCCGCACCGATAACTGGTAGCACAAGCAAGTGCGAAGTCGAATTTGCCTATACCAACAAGGTGACCCGCATTCATGAAGATCCCCGCGTCACCAAACCCTATACCGAATTGCAGTGGCAGCACATTGACAGGCTCGGCCATTTTGTCGACCAGCGCCTTGAAAAAGGCAATGTAAAACTCACGATGGGCGGCGAACCAACCTTCGTTTCAATTGACGACCAAGCGAGTGAACAATGGAACACTGCAGCGCAGGGGCCGGAAAAACTGGTACTCGCCGGTAAGTTGCTCAAGAGCCTGCAACAATCCTACGGCAGCAATGGCCTGATTCATTACGGCCAGGGCAAGTGGTATCCGGGTGAACAATTGCCACGCTGGGCACTCGGCATTTTTTGGCGCACCGATCAGAAGGCCCTCTGGAAGAACCAAGAGTTGCTGGTGTCACCAGACCATCCCACCGTAATTCCGGCCAGTGCTGCGCAACGTTTCATGAGCAAGCTCTGCACCGAGCTTCGGCTTGATCTACGCTATATTGTACCGGGTTATGAAGACAGGGAGCTCTACCTGAAACGTGAAGGCGAACTGCCAGTCAATGTAACCGTGGACGACAGCAAGCTGAAAGACAAACAGGAACGCGCACGTTTGCGCAAAGTTTTTGATCAGGGACTTACCACAGAAATTGGTTATTGCCTGCCGCTGGAATGGACAGGTGATGCGCAGAGCGGCCACTGGATCAGCAGTCGCTGGGAATTCAAACGGGAACGAATGTTCCTGCTGCCTGGTGATTCGCCCATGGGTTTACGCCTGCCTCTGAGCAGCCTGCCTTGGGAACAGGAACGCAGTTACAACTTTACTGTCGACCCATTCGCGGAACGTACTGAATTGAAGGTGCCCACACGCACCTTGCAAGTAGAAGCACCACCGGCCCCCAAAAAGTGGCTCGAAAAAATTGTGCATACTGCGATGTGTATCGAAGTGCGCAATAAAAAACTCTATGTCTTCATGCCACCTCTGCTGAAACTGGAATTGTATGTGCTGCTACTTGAAGCAGTCGAACATACTGCGCTGAGTCTCAATCTTCCGATCATCCTTGAAGGTTACGAGCCACCACGCGATCCGCGCCTGAAAAAACTCATGATCACACCTGATCCGGGAGTGATTGAAGTGAACATTCATCCCGCTGGTTCGTGGCCGGAATTAACGAGCATCATTTCAACGCTGTATGACACAGCGAGACAATGTCGCCTCGGCACCGAGAAATTTATGCTCGACGGCAAACACACTGGTACGGGCGGCGGCAATCACGTCACGCTTGGCGCGATGTATGCTGAGGATAGTCCATTCCTGCGCCGCCCCGCCCTGCTCGCCAGCCTGCTGCGCTTCTGGCAAAACCACCCCAGCTTGTCATATCTTTTTTCAGGCCAGTTTATCGGACCCACTAGCCAGGCACCGCGCATCGATGAAGCGCGCGACGACAATTTGTATGAACTGGAAGTGGCGTTACAACAACTGCCAGGCAGCAAAACTCCCGCGCCCTGGCTGACCGACCGCATCCTGCGTAATTTCCTGATTGATATGACCGGCAACACCCACCGCGCAGAATTCTGTATAGACAAACTGTATTCCCCCGACAGCAGCACAGGGCGCCTGGGCCTTGTCGAATTCCGCAATTTTGAAATGCCACCGCACTGGCAGATGAGCGCAGTACAAATGCTGCTCTTGCGCGCGCTGGTCAGCTGGTTCTGGGACAAGCCCTATGAAAGGCCATTTATTCCATGGGGCAAACAATTACATGACCGCTTCATGCTGCCACATTTTATCTGGGACGACCTGGGCTGGATCATCCGCGATCTGCATGCAGCTGGCTACGAGTTCAATCTGGACTGGCTGCTGCCCTTCCAGGAATTCCGCTTTCCGCATTATGGTCACTTGCATGTTGCTGGTCTTGAGATCGATGTTCACGGCGCAATCGAACCATGGCACGTGCTCGGTGAAGAATCGACCGGCCAGGGCACTTCGCGTTATGTGGATTCCTCACTCGAGCGTCTGCAGGTAAAAGTACGCGGCAAAAGCGGCGAGCGCCTGATGATGACCTGCAACGGCCGTCGCATTCCGATGCATCCAACCGGTCGCGAAGGCGAATACGTGGGTGGTATTCGTTACAAGGCGTGGGCACCGTGGTCAGCGCTGCATCCTACAATTGCTGTGCATGCACCACTGGTGTTTGACGTGGTTGATACCCACAACAATCGTTCACTTGGCGGCTGCCAATACCATGTCACCCATCCTGGCGGCCGTAACTACGACACGTTCCCTATCAATGCCAATGAGGCAGAAGCACGTCGCAGTGCGCGTTTTATTGCCAACGGGCACACACAGGGATTTATGAGCATACCGGAAGAGCGACCTCACCCTGACCGCCCCTATACACTGGATCTTCGTTATAAGTCACTCGGGAAATGAACCATGAATGTGATGTATAAAGCGTTGCCCTGCAATCTGGTTATTTTCGGCATAGGCGGCGATTTGTCGCGGCGCAAGCTGTTGCCGGCTTTATATCAGCTCGACAAGGAAAACCTGCTGCATCCCGACACGCGCATACTTGGTCTCGCCCGCAGCGAATTATCAGAAGATGATTTTCGCAACATGGTCATGAACTCATTGGTGCTGTTTGTCGGCACTCATGTAGACCAGGCCACAGTAAGAAGATTGATGCAGCGCTTGTCGTACCAGAGGCTGGAATTCGGTAATGCTGCCTCCTACGTGCAGATGCAAGCTTATTTCAGCGCGCTTCCACGTACCTCACTGTTCTATTTTGCAACGCCTGCATCGATCTACGCAGAAATTTGCGCAGGTCTGCACCATGCCGATCTGATCCGGGATGACAGCCAGGTGATCATGGAAAAACCTATCGGCGACAGTCTTGCATCGTCAAAAGTTGTCGACGATGAAGTGGGACGTTATTTCACTGAACGCCAGATCTATCGCATCGACCATTATCTCGGCAAGGAAACCGTGCTCAACCTGCTAGTGTTGCGCTTTGCCAATGCCTTGTTCACAAGCAACTGGGATTACACCTGCATCGACCATGTGCAGATCACTGTGGCTGAAAGCGTCGGCATAGAAGCACGCTGGGGCTTTTACGACAAGGCAGGTCAAATGCGCGACATGGTGCAGAATCATCTGCTGCAGATCTTATGTCTGCTTGCGATGGAGCCACCGGCAGACCTTTCTGCAGAAAATATCCGCAGCGAAAAACTGAAAGTATTAAAAGCGCTGCGGCCGATTACCAGCACGAACCTGAGCAAGAAAGTCGTCCGCGGCCAATACCGCGACGGCTACATCAAAGGCCAGGCGGTGCCAGGTTATCTCACAGAAGAAGGTGCCCACAGCCAGAGCACGATCGAAACCTTTGTGGCGATCAAGGCCGAGATCGACAACTGGCGCTGGTCGGGTGTGCCGTTCTACTTGCGCACGGGCAAGCGTCTTGCGATGAAACACAGCGAAATCAACATTCACTTCAAGGCTCAGCCGCACAACATCTTCAGTAGCGCCTATCCCGAGCTGCCGGCAAACAAACTCACTATCCGCCTCCAGCCTGATGAAGGTATCGAACTGCAGATGTTGAACAAGGTACCCGGCATCACCGAAATTTCGCGTATTGCCAAGAATCGCCTCGACCTGAGTTTTTCTGAGTCGTTTAATCAGACGCGTATTGTAGATGCCTATGAGCGCTTGCTTATGGAAGCTATGTTACAGAACCAGTCGTGGTTTGTGAGCAGGGATGAAGTTGAGCAGGCATGGACCTGGGTAGATGCCATCATCAACGGCTGGAACAACAGTGGCGAGAAACCCGACCCCTATCCCGCAGGTTCGTGGGGACCAACGTCTTCGATTGCGCTGATTGCGCGTGATAATCGCCAGTGGGATGAGTAGCGATTGCGGCCAGCAAACCACTGACGAAACTGTGAATAACTCCCACCGTTCTCTAATCTACGGAGCGGTGGCACAGGTACTATTTATGTGCTTTTGCTAAACCTGAGAGCAGCAAGTCCTGGCACTGAACTAAATATTAATTCATCACAACGGCTCGTAATTCAACAATCGAGAAGAGTTACCAGTTTCCACAATGTATATCTCTGTAGGGAAGCTGGAAGGCCTGCGCGTTTTTCAGAGTTCCCCCCAGAAGTGATGCCCCGGTTTATTGCCCGCTTTTGTACAGATAGCTTTCATACAGGGAAACCGCTTCATCCCAGGAAAAACGTACTCTACCTGCATTTTTGCAGATGTCCTGCCAGACAGGTGCGTCACTCTGCTGCAACTGTAAAGCCTCTGCGAAGATATCCACCATGCTCTTCACCTGCGCAAGCTCGTCTTCGCCCTCAAAAGTAAAACCATTGAACATGTGCAACACGGTATCAGCCAGTCCACCCACTTTATGGACGAGACACGGCTTGCCTGCTCGCATGGCCAGCATCTGGCTGATGCCGCAGGGTTCGAAACTACTGGGCATCAGGAACAAGTCGCAAAACTCGTACAACAAATTGCCCAGCTCTTCGGAATAGCCGCACAGAAAAAGAAAATTGTCATGGCGCTTCATTGCCTCAGCCATAAAAATTTCGCAGGCACTGTCGCCACTGCCCAGCATCACCATAAAACCGGTGTCGAGCGTTTCGAGCAGTGCATCAATGGCGTAGTAGTTGTCTGCGAGACTCACTTGCAGCAGGCTTATTTTCTGTGGCGTAAGACGACCAATGGAGGCCACGATGCTCTGGTGTTGCTGTTTTTGTTTTACCCACGCCTGCAGGCGCTGCTGAGCAAAAAACAGCGCGGAGTTGATATAGGTGGTTTTGCCGGCCCAGTTTTTCAGCTCGGCAGTTGCTGCTGCGATGAAGTGGGTTTTGGCTGGCTTTTTGCTTTTTGCCACCACAGTGTCGTATTCGCAACCATTCAGAATACCGTGCAGGCGACCTTCTGTGCTGACTATGCGCAGATCCGCTTCAAGATTTTCTCCGCGTACCAGACCGAGCACATGATTACTCGGCTCCAGAATTTCCAGCGCGTAATGTGGAGACACTGCATGCACCTGGTCAGCCAGATTGATGCCGATGCGCATCAGATTGATGCAGTCCGTATTGATCGGATCCTGCACTGCTTCGAGTGGATAGAGCAGATCAGGAAACCATGCGCCAGGTGACGACCAGTTGTCGGTAAACGGCCGCACCCCCTGCAACGAGAGGTTATGAATAGTATAAACCGTGGGTATGTCCTGCAGTGCTTTGAAATCTGCAGAATACTTACGCAGCAGCAACAACAGCGCCGCGTGCCAGTCGTGCAAATGGATCACATCGGTTTTGGCAATGGCACCCGTTACGAGTGCCGTGCACACAGCCTGGCAGAACAGCGCAAACTTAATGGCATCCGTGGCGAAAGGTTCGTGGTCGTCATGGCAATAGATTTTGCCCGCTCCGCACGCGGCAAACAGTGGATGCTCGAGCACAAGGTATTCCACTGAAGGCGGACATTCAGGCTGCGCCACGATATGCAGCGAAAGCGTTTCTGAGGTTCCCGCAAAATATACAGGGAGGTCTTGCCGGAAAGTTGCACCCGGCAGTTTCGACAAGGCCTGATAACCTGGCGTAATTACAGTTACTGTATGACCTCTGCGCGCCAGAGCCAAGGGTACGTCACGTACAACATCACCTATGCCGCCGACCTTGGCGCCGGCCAAAGCGCCATTTTCTGCTGCTACCATCAC
>CAIYIP010000381.1 GCA_903926285.1 uncultured Gammaproteobacteria bacterium | reverse complement strand
TTTTTTAATGATACGGCGACCACCGAGATCTACACAGGCGAAGACACTCTTTCCCTACACGACGCTCTTCCGATCTCTGAACAGGTCGTCCACCTTGAGACGCGCCAGGATACTGATACAGGGAAGGGTGGGCTTATTGGAGGCAAGGCCAATCACCCAGCCATCTCTGTGCAAACGCCGCAGGGTTTCAGCCACGCCAGCATAAAGTCGCGTGTGGGCATATCCCGTAGCCTCATACACTGCGAGAAATTTTTCACACGCGGCCTCGAATGCCATCGCAGGCAAGGTCATGTTGTGCGCGGCAAATGCACGCCGCGTGAGCATACGCATGCCGTCACCTAACATCACTTCGAGTGCGGGACGCTGTAGTGGCGGAAGAGCAAACCCGGCCAGCACTGTATTCATCGCAACAACCAGATCATCGACACCATCAATCAGCGTACCGTCGAGATCAAACAGGATAAATTTCTTCATGAATATTTTTGTCCTTGCCGCCAGACCATTTAGACGCCATGACCAACGTCAGCAAATTTCTACTCTGGTTTGATATAACAAAAGGCAAGGAGAGACTCATCAATTACACAATCAGCGCAGCAGCTGATCCCAGGAGTCCCGTCACGCAGACCCCTCTGCTGCTGGTGCTGCGATGCCGTCGATATGTACATAAATATTGGATGGTCTCGCCAAATCCGCAACAACCACTTTACCGCACAGCGCTGGTCCGCTACCAACCCCAACTGCTATCTTTCTGCCAATAAACGTGACCGTGGGATCGGCCCTGACAGCAGTACCGAGTATTGTACCGGTGTCGTCGCAAAGCCCGTCGATAGGCTAGACATTAATATTCGGCAACCCCATTGTTAAAGGTTAACAGCCACAACTGAAAGCGTCGTCTCACTTACTGTTAATTTTTGCCTGGCAGAACTGAGAACTCCTTCCCAGAAGCCACAGATACACGTGTTGCTGTGGGCTCTCAACTTGACCACGAGGGGCTGGTGGGCCCATGATCCGGGACAATTTTTAGTTTACGGGTTGTACTATGGTTATTGCTGTCATCAAAGTTGGTTTGCAATGAGCAAGTTAGGTTTTTTTGCACTTTTGCTGTACGTCTTAGTTGTGTTGTTGCGACCCCAGGATTACCAGACCCTGGTTTTTGAAATGCCAATAATATTCATCCTTGAAATGGTGATGCTGGTATCGTGGTTTCTGACCCGCAAACGCTTTGATGCACCACAATACCTACTGCTCTTTTTCCTCTACATCACAGTTGTTATTTCCCGCGTTTTGTATGGAGGCGTGTCACTAGGACTAGAGGCAGCACAGGATTTTTTCCTAACCCAGGTTCTGACCTTTGTGCTCATGGCGAACATCCTGACGACAGCGGACAGACAAAGGGCATTCTTGAATGCGTTCGTACTGGGCACGATGGTGATGGCCTTGCATAGCATTGATCAGTCCCTTGATCCAAACAAGATCGGCTGGACTGGTGAGCAGGCAGTGTTAAGAAATGATGGTCCAGAACCGCTCTGGCAAACGCGCTACATTGGAATTTTCGAGGACCCAAACGATTTAGGAATGGTCCTGTCGTGCGCCATCCCTTTCATACTTTATTTATATCGTTCTGCAGCTAATTTTTTCATGAGGGCCGTTCAGTTTGTCAATTTCGCGCTGCACATCTATGCGATCTATCTGACTAACTCCAGGGGAACCATGCTATCTGTAGCGGTAATGTTTGGGGTATGGATACTTCTGCGTTATGGCGGCATCAAAATGTTAATGCAGGCACTGATAATAAGCGCAATTATTCCATCTGTTCTGCCTACCCGCATGTTCATCTCAGGGGATGAGTCATCCCAGGACCGCATCGATGCCTGGTACGAAGGCACACTGATGCTCAAGGACAATCCTGTGTTTGGCGTCGGCTATAACGCATTCCTCGAATACCATTACAAAACAGCGCATAACTCGTGGGTACTGGCCTTCGCTGAAATGGGACTGGTAGGTTACTACTGCTGGACCGCTTTGATGTTCACGTCACTTTATATGGTCTGGGTATGCCAGAAAGACTTTAAGGAAACGGTTCTCTCTGCAAGTCACATGGCTGCTTATAATAAGGAGAAAGCGCTGGCCGGAGCGGTGATGTTTGCGATGATTGGAGCTTTCTCCTGTGCGTTCTTCCTCAGCCGCACCTATTCGGTAGTGCTGTTCATGCTGGCCGCATTGGCTGTATCCCAGTTTCATCGCTACAAGGATAATTTTCCCACAGTTGCATTTAAACCCATGGCCAAGCGAATGGTGTGGATATCCTTGGGGATCCTGGTTGCCATCAATCTTACCATCCGCGTTAATACCGTTTGACGCAGACTACTCAACACGTATCAGCGTATCAGTTTGTCTTCGATCATCTTGCCCATCAGTTTCTCGGCTGCAATCTTGTAGCCGACAGAGCTGGTATGAGTATCGTTAGGTAGATACAGATCGACCAGCCCTGCATCAAGAGCACTTTGAAAAGCCTTATCCAGGCGCACTATATCGTCCTGGTTAAAGTCATCAAAATGATCCATCAGGCTTGCTACCTTGATCTCCGGAGATTGCAGTTGGTCACGATAGACCGAAATTTCATTAGGGAAAAACATCAGATACAATTTAGTGTTTCCATTTTGCTCAATCATACCTTTCAATTTACGAGCACCAAGCAACGCCGATTCCATCCTGTCCAAGGCCAATGTGGCAGGCAGCAGGTGGGACTGGAGAAAAACAATCTCGTCACTTTTCTCTGAAGAAAACCACGCCTTTTTGAGCGGCAGAGTTGCGACCTCAGTAATGTTCACACCCAACACATCCCGGAAAAACATTTTCATATACATGTTGCTGGCCATGTTCATCCGCTCGACGAAACCTTTTTCTTCGGTTTGGCGCGTGAGCGGAATTGGCGTTGGGCCAGTCCTCGACATATTCCTCGGAGCAAGGGATATGGTACGGGGTGTAAGGTCGGGCAAACGCTGCATGGCCGGACGCGACAGGCGCGTCAGGGCAACACGCTCTACACTTTGATACACCACCGCGAACGGCGGACTGCTGTGGAACTGCGGCGAGTTCACCAGATCGTCGATGTTCAGACGATCCACATGAAAGGTCAAAACTGACAGTCCAGTCTGGCTGATCAAAAAATTCTGCCAACCAAACACCGAATCGCGTGAAAAAGAATCACCAATTATTATCACATCGTAATGACGGTTGTATTGGCTCAGATCGTTGGCAAAATCGAATAGCCGGTTTTCAAAGCCCAGGAGAGGCGTATTCCAGCCATAATCTTTTTCCGGATAACCGCCCAGCCGTGTCAGGTCGCCTGTAAAAGGCTGAATATCCCGACTCGCAAACACCAGAACAAGCATGTAGGCAACAACCATTCCAATCAGTGCTGCGTTGTAATAGCGGAAATTTTTCATGAAGTTACGCGCTGCCTAAAACTGAAAGTACAAAAATTCACTAACATCATTGGCATTAATTACGGCAATTACTGCAACAGTCGACATTGACAATGCCCACTTCCAGTTTGGCCGCCACTGCAGCAAACCAGGCAGTATTTTTGCCGACTCGATCACGGGATTAAATGCAATCATGATCTGCTGCGTGTTGGGTGCAAACACTGCAATACCAAGCAGAAACAGGATCAGTGCTGTTCCTTGCACCCACTCGCCAAGAGACAGTATGAGTTGGGCGTCGAACTGTAAAAAGCCAGTCATGAATGCAGGCGCCAGCGACCCCATAGTCTCTGGCAGGGAGATTCCGTTAAGGCCGAACATGCTGGCAACCATCTCGTTGGCACTTGTCAGTGTTTCCGCTCTGAAATAAACCCAGGCGACAACAACAGCCACAAAGGTCATCAGCCAGCTGAAGCATCGCCACAACACTGAGTGCGCCATCCCGGGTACTCGGGCTGTCACGAGGTTGGACCACGCATGGTTAATGACGAGATAGGAACCATGCAGAAAACCCCAGATAAGATAGGTCCAGCCGGCACCGTGCCAGATGCCTCCCAGAATCATCGTCACCATCAGGTTTACATGCCGCATCGCCGGCCCCTTGCGATTGCCCCCGAGCGCTATGTACAGATAATCCCGCAAAAACCGCGACAGGGTCATATGCCAGCGGCGCCAAAATTCGACGATGTTGACGGATTTGTAAGGAGAATAAAAATTCTGTGGCAAGCGAATGCTAAAGAGGCGCGAAGCCCCAATGGCCATGTCGGCATAACCGGAAAAATCAAAATACAGCTGGCATGTATAGGCAAGTGCCCCGCCCCAGGCTTCCATGATGCTTATCGGGG
>CAIYIP010000380.1 GCA_903926285.1 uncultured Gammaproteobacteria bacterium | reverse complement strand
ATACGGTCGGCACTCTATGCCCGAACTACAAGGACCTACGGCACTGGCTCACGGATAATGGCCATCGTTTCTGGCCGAGAAGCAGCGCGTATTGACCCCCATCGCTTGATGGCCTCATACGCACGAATTTTATTGAGACGGCGCTGCGGCAAGCTCTTCTAGCCAGCTTTTTCAAACATCAGATCCCATACGCCATGCCCGAGGCGCTGTCCGCGTTGTTCAAACTTGGTCAGCGGCCGCGCATGTTCGGTCACCCAGTGTTTATCGCCCGCGCAATTGCTGAAACCTTCAGCACTGCTCATTACCCGCAGCATCTGACTAGCATAAGCCTGCCAGTCGGTGGCCAGATGTATCACTCCACCAACCTTGAGCTTGGCACGCGCCTGCTGCACAAACTCCTCCTGAATCAGGCGGCGCTTGTGATGTTTCGTCTTGTGCCAGGGATCGGGGAAAAAAATCTGTAGCCTGGTCAAGGCATTGTCCTCAATACACTGCTGCAGCACATCCTTGGCATCTGTTTTGTAGATCCTGACGTTAGTCAGCTGTAGCTCGCCAATCGTTCGCAGAATATTGCCTACGCCAGGCGGATGCACTTCGACACCTATAAAATCCTGCTGCGGATTGGCCTGCGCCATGCTGATGAGCGCCTCACCCATGCCAAAGCCAATTTCAAATACAAGTTCGGCGGCGCGGCCAAAAACGCCTTGCGCATCGAGCAAACCGTCACTCAAGTTGAGACCATAAACTGACCATAAGGATTCGAGCGCACTTTCCTGCGATTCAGTCATTCGGCCACGCCGGATCACAAAACTTTTTACACTGCGCAGCGGTACATTTTCAAGCTTGGTCATCACGCGTCTTTTTTGCCGTAGCAGGCTCTTGCAAGCTGGGACCAGCCGGCCAGCAATAAAATTCCACCAATGGGTGTGATCATGCCGAGCCAGGTTATGCTTGTTACGGCGAGCAGATAAAGGCTCCCGCTAAAAAGCGCGATCCCGGCAATAAACAATCTCGCAGTGGTGATGGGAGCGAAAGATCCCGGCAGCTCGCGTGCGAGTTGGTGAACCGCAAGAAAGGCCAGCGTATGAAACATCTGGTACTGCACTGCCGTGTGATACACATCGAACATGACAACATTGATGCGATCTTCAAGCGCATGCGCGCCGAAAGCACCAAGAGCGACCACGAGAAAACCATTGACCGCAGCAAAAAACAGGAAGGGGTATTTCATACACAGAGCAGGCCCGCTTACCTGCAGTTACTACTTGGAGATGGAACGCGAATGATAACAGGGGGCGCTATAAAGCTCTAAATCTGCAACGATTGGAATTACCCCGTATCGCAGTATTTTTTCCCGCAACTGAGCACTTCGCGGAGTGCGTGCGGAGGCAATTGGCATGTCCCATCTGCCGGCATGATTTGCCATAATCATCCTATATTCTCCTTGCGCATGATATCCAGCTTGTCAATTCCGGCTCTGCCCACCAATCCTTCCCGCATCATTCTGGTTAATCCCACAAAATATCTGGGCAACCTCTTGATTGCCGGTAACCTTGTGCAGCAATTTGTTGAGCATTGCCGAAAGCGCAATATCGAATTCAGCGGCCGGCTCGGGGACAGCCACGGCGGCTCGGGGACAGCCACTTTTCTGGCAGCCCTAGGACGACGGCCCTGGGACAGCTAGCTTCAGGAGTTACATAAAAGCAGCTATAAAAGTGGCCGCCCCATGAATTGTCAATAAAAGTGGCTGTCCCATGAATTCCATGAATTAATAAATGAGCTATGAAAGTGGCTGTCCCATGAATTCAAAGTGGCTGTCCCATGAATTATGAATTCTGAATTTGCGCCCTGAATTTCCAGGCACAAAAAAGCCGT
>CAIYIP010000379.1 GCA_903926285.1 uncultured Gammaproteobacteria bacterium | reverse complement strand
GACTCTTTCGTCGCTCCACCATTCATCACGTACTGCATGCTGGGTTCGTTCGGCACCAGTTTTCTTCTCAAGTTTCATTCAATTACTTCGCTGTGAGTTTATCTAGCAGAATTTCGTTGACCTGGACCGGATTGGCCTTGCCGCGCGATTCTTTCATTACTTGCCCTACAAAGAAGGCAAACACCTTTTCGCCGCCTGCGCGGTATTGTTCAACCTGCTTTGGATTGGCCGCGATTACTGCATCGACAACTTTTTCAATTGCGCCGGTATCCGTTACTTGTTTGAGGCCTTTTGCTGCAATGATCTCGTCCGCACTGCCTTCACCGTTGAGCATGGCCTCAAACACAGCCTTCGCTATTTTGGATGAAATAGTGTTGTCGACAATGCGACTGACCAGGTTTGCGAGTGCTGTGCTGGCGATGGGGCTTTTGCTGATATCGATTTCTGCCTTGTTCAGGTAGGCCTGCAAATCGCCCATCACCCAGTTAGCAGAAAGTTTGGCATCACCACAGCCTGCTGCAACTTCTTCAAAATAAGCGGCGACGTGCAGATCGGCAGCAAGCACATTAGCATCATAAGGACTCAAACCGTACTGGCTCTGAAAACGCTGGCTTTTAATATCGGGCAACTCGGGCAGGGTGGCTTTTATTCTAGCGATAAACGCTTCATCAATTACCACAGGCAATAGATCGGGCTCAGGAAAATAGCGGTAATCGTTGGCGACTTCCTTGCTGCGCATCGAACGGGTCTCGTTTTTAACAGCGTCGTAGAGGCGCGTTTCCTGCACGATTTTACCGCCGTCTTCGAGTATATCGATCTGGCGCGCCACTTCGATATTGATGGCTTTTTCCACGAAGCGGAACGAGTTGATGTTCTTGATCTCGGCGCGGGTGCCAAACTTGCTCTCACCTTTAGGGCGCACAGAAACGTTCGCATCACAGCGCATGGAGCCTTGCGACATGTCGCCATCGGAAATGCCGAGATACACAATCAGTGAGTGTAGTTTTTTGAGGTAGGCAACCGCTTCCTTCGCGTTCCGCAGTTCGGGTTCAGATACAATTTCGAGCAGCGGAGTGCCGGCGCGGTTGAGATCGATGCCCGTGTCAGTCGGAAATTCTTCATGCAAGGACTTGCCCGCATCTTCTTCCATGTGCGCGCGTGTGATTCCTATCGTTCTAGTGCTGCCGTCTTCCATCGTAATGGTGAGCGTACCTTTGCCAACAGTTGGGTGGTCGAGCTGGCTGGTCTGGTAACCTTTGGGCAGATCCGGATAAAAATAGTTTTTGCGATCGAATACGGACTTACGGTTGATTTGTGCGCCGACTGCCAAGCCAAATTTCACAGCCATTTCGACCGCTTTGCCATTGAGCACCGGCAAGGTGCCAGGCAGTGCCAGGTCAAACACATTGGCCTGGGTATTGGGCTCGGCGCCAAAACGCGTGCTGGTGCCGGAAAAAAGTTTGGATGCTGTGGCGAGCTGAACATGTACTTCAAGCCCAATCACTGTTTCCCATTCCATCGTGTTGCCTCTGCTAGTAATGATGCTGCGCTCAGGCGCCAGGAGTTTGTTTGTGCCAATCGGTTGCCTGCTGGAACATGTGGGCAATGTTCAGCAGTTTTGCTTCATCGAAGTCGCGGCCGACAATCTGCAGCCCGATCGGCAAGCCATTCACAAGCCCCGCCGGAATCGAGATGCCCGGCAGGCCAGCGAGATTGACGGCGATGGTATAGATATCTTCGAGATACATCGCAACCGGATCCTTGGTCTTGGAACCAAGAGGGAAGGCGGTATGTGGTGAAGTCGGGCCCATGATTACATCGACTTCATTGAGGGCGCGTTCAAAGTCATTCTTGATCAGGCGCCGGACTTTCTGCGCCTTGATGTAATAGGCATCGTAATAACCAGCTGAGAGCGCGTAGGTGCCGACCATGATGCGGCGCTTCACCTCGGCACCAAAACCTTCGGCACGGCTGCGCTTATAAAGGTCTTCAAGGTCGACTGGTTTTGCGCAGCGATACCCGAAACGTACGCCGTCGTAACGCGCAAGGTTGGCAGAGGCTTCAGCGGGTGCAATTACGTAATACGCTGCTACCGAGTAATGATTGTTCTCGAGGCTGATTTCCTTAATGGTCGCACCGAGTTTTTCAAATTCGTGCAGGGCGGCTCTGATTTGTGTTTCCACCTCAGGCTTCAAGCCTTCGGCAAAATGCTGGCGCGGAATGCCAATACGCAAACCAGCAAGCGGTTTGTTGAGCGTTGCACAATAATCCGGCACAGGTAGATCCACGCTCGTGGAATCCTTGGGATCGAAACCAGCCATTATGTTTAGCATGATCGCTGAGTCTTCAGCACTATGGGTCAGTGTGCCGGCCTGATCGAGGCTGGAGGCAAAAGCAATCATACCCCAGCGTGACACGCGTCCATAAGTCGGTTTTATACCGGTGAGTCCGCAAAAAGAAGCAGGCTGACGAATTGAGCCGCCTGTGTCAGTTGCGGTTGCCGCTGGACACAAATGGCCAGCCACTGCTGCAGCTGAGCCACCTGATGAGCCGCCAGGAACCAGGCTGCGGTTCCAGGGGTTTTTTACCGGCCCGTAATAACTTGTTTCATTTGATGAACCCATCGCAAATTCATCCATATTGGTTTTACCCAGCATGACGGCGCCGGAGGCCAGCAATTTTTCCACCACGGTTGCGTTGTAAGGAGCAATGAAGTTATCGAGCATGCGCGAGCCGCAGGACGTTTTTACGCCAGTGGTGCAGAAGATGTCCTTGTGGGCAATTGGCACGCCGGTAAATACGCCAGCGTTCCCTGCAGAGCGGATTTTGTCAGCCGTCGCTGCCTGGGCGAGTGCCTGTTCTGCGGTTACGGTGATATAGGCATTCAGGTCGTTGTTATGCCGGCTGATCTGATCAAGATAGGCCTGGGTGATTTCAACACTGGAAATTTCTCCCTTGCTGAGTGAACTCGATATTGCAGCGATGCCTTGCTTTAACATGGGTAGTACGTGTCCGTTTCTTTACTGCCGTTAAACTTCTTGATGAATTCGGTGTCGTAGTTGGGTGAGAGTGCTCACTCAAGCACTTTTGGCACCAGGAACAGGCCTCGATCAGCGTTGGGAGCGAGTGCGAGTAATACGTCGCGTTGATCATGCTCGGTTACGACGTCCTCACGCAGGCGCTGGGAAGCTTCATAGGCGTGAGCAAGTGGCTCAACTCCAGCGGTATCAATCGCCTGCATCTGGTCAATCATGTGAAGTATGTTGTTGATACTGTTCTGGGCTTCTTGCTGTTCGGCAGGGCTGAGCTGAAGGCGTGCAAGATGAGCAATGTTTTCTACATCTTTAAGTTCGATTGCCATGAAAGCTCCGGTGGATGGCCAGGAAGACTGCAGTGTCAGGTTATTGTGTGTTTTGCACTCTCCGGCAAGATATATTTCTTGCTCTGAAAGAGTGCGATTGCTAGAGTAAGCTCGCACAAAAAAACGCGAATTATACTGGAACTTACCCCGTTTTGGCCAAGTTCCGCCAGGCCTGCCACGATTAAAGACTTTCCCGGACAAGACCGGGAAGATTTCCCCAGTGGTCGCAAGATAGTCGCTGCACGTAAGACCTGCTTGAGTCCGAACGCGTTATATCAGTTTTATTGGTAGAGGTACCACAAAGTCAATGTTGAAAAAGCTAAGAGGCATGTTCTCAAATGATCTGTCGATCGATCTGGGAACAGCCAACACTCTGATCTATGTCCGCGATAGGGGCATAGTACTAAACGAACCCTCAGTAGTTTCCATCCGCATCCACAATGGCCAGAAGACGGTCACCGCAGTAGGCGCCGATGCCAAGCGTATGCTAGGCCGTACACCGGGAAACATTATCGCCATCAGACCTCTCAAGGACGGGGTGATAGCCGACTTTCAGGTAACTGAGAAAATGCTGCAGCACTTTATTCAGAAAGTGCATGAAACCAGTTTTCTGCGCCCAAGCCCACGTGTGTTGGTATGTGTGCCCTGTAAATCGACCCAGGTGGAACGTCGCGCGATACGCGAGTCTGTAATGGGCGCGGGTGCCCGTGAAGTCCGGTTGATCGAAGAGCCCATGGCAGCCGCAATCGGTGCAGGTTTGCCGGTAGATCAGGCCAGTGGTTCGATGGTTGTGGATATCGGTGGTGGCACCACCGAAATTGCGATTATTTCTCTCAATGGTGTAGTGTATTCTGAATCCGTACGAGTGGGTGGCGACCGATTTGATGAAGCAATTATTACCCATGTGCGCCGCAACTATGGCAGCCTGATCGGTGATGCCACCGCCGAGCGCATCAAGAAAGAAATTGGTTGTGCCTATGCCAGCAAGGAAATTCGTGAGATTGATGTGCGTGGCCGCAACCTCGCGGAAGGTGTGCCGAGAAGTTTCACACTTAACAGCGATGAAATTCTGGAAGCGCTGCAGGAGCCCTTGTCGGCAATTGTGCAGGCAGTCAAAAGTGTCCTTGAACAATCACCACCTGAACTTTCCTCGGACATTGCCGAGTCTGGTTTGGTGCTGACGGGCGGTGGCGCTTTGCTGCGCGACCTCGACAAATTGCTGAGTGAAGAAACCGGTCTTCCAGTTATTGTTGCCGACGATCCACTGACCTGTGTGGCTCGTGGTGGTGGCAAGGCCATGGAAATGATGGACACCCATGCGCTCGATTTGCTGACTGTCGAGTAGCGCCACCTGATAAAATCGCGCTTGTCACCATTGCCCAACAAAACAACCACGGTGCTGTTTACAAGCCTTTAACACAGGATTCCGGCCATAAAGTCTTTATTCGCCCAGAATACGTCGCAAGGCTACCGGCTGTTTGGTCTGGCGCTACTGTCGCTGGTATTGATGTTTGCCGACAGCCGGTCTGACTACATGTCAAGCGTCAGATATTATGTGGCGTTTGTGGTGACTCCCCTGCATTATGCCGCCGAATTGCCAGGGCACGGCCTCAATCTTGTCGGTAGCTTGTTTGAAAGCCGCAATCAGCTGCAGCGAGAAAACGCCCGTCTCCAGGAACAATTGCTCATGCAGCAATACCAGCTGCAAAAGCTGGAGCATCTTACTGCCGAAAACCGGCGCCTTAATGAGCTGCTCAATGCTTCCACAGTAGTAAATGAGCGGGTGGTGCGGGTGGAAATGATCGGTGAATCACCGGATCCCTTTGCCAAGCGTATCCTGATTGGCAAAGGCGCAACCGATGGTGTGTATATCGGGCAGGCAGTATTTGATGCCGATGGCCTAATGGGTCAGGTGGTTGAGGTGACACCGTACACCAGCTGGGTGATGCTTATCACCGATCCACAACATGCGACTCCAGTACAACTTAACCGAAACGGTTATCGAGCAATTGCATCTGGCACGCGGGATACCCTGCATCTGTTGAATCTCGATAACATTCCCAATACGGCTGATGTTCAGGTAGGTGACGAACTGGTGACATCTGGTCTTGGTGATCGCTTTCCTGCGGGTTACAGGGTGGGGGTTGTCAGTAGTGTTACCAATGATCCAGGAAAACCGTTTGCAACTGTTGTTGTGATACCGGCGGCGCAGATCGACCGCAGTCGAAATCTGCTACTGGTGTTGGATTCCCCCAGAAATAGACGAGTTTCAGGTAATGAGACGATGGAAGACGATGCCATAAATGCTGGTGTTCCGACTGACTCGGAAGTATCACTAGAATCGGCGCTTCCTTCATCTGTAGCAAATATTCAATCCGCTACTGCAAATTCCGCAACTATTGACGCACCGGGAGCAACAGGTAACTCCGTGGATACTGCGCCCCAATCAACAGAAGCTCAATTGATACTTGATGGAGGCATTGATTAATGCCGCCATTACACGGACAGGCAAGAGGTTTGTGGGTTATCGCTGTAAGCATAGTGCTTGCCGTGGTGCTCGGGATTATTCCCTTGCCCGAATGGCTGGAAGTGTGGCGGCCCGAGTGGGTGTCACTTGTACTGGTGTACTGGGTAATTGCGCTGCCACATCGTGTTGGCCTTGTATTTGCCTGGGTGGTCGGATTTCTGCTCGACGTATTGGAAGGTTCATTGCTGGGCCTGAACGCGATCGCACTTACCCTCATTGCGTATATTGCACTTAATCTGTACCAGCGAGTGCGGATGTTCACACCGTTGCAGCGGTGTGCAACCATCCTGATGCTCGTGGGTTTGCAACAATTGCTGATATTCTGGGTTAATACCGCTACTGGCCAGAATACTCCGCGAAATCTAATGTTTGTAGGTTCGGCGCTGACAAGTGCTCTGGTCTGGCCGCTGGTCTTTGTGCTCTTGCGCTTCTGGCGCAGAACCCTGCACGTAAGTTGAGCGCACAATCCATAACGAGCAATGTCCAGTGTATTTGAAATTCGTCGCCATTTTTTCTCTGATCATTTTTCTCAGCAGCTGTGTGAGTAGCCCTTCCTCTTGGCCTGATACTCTGCCTAAGGTCAGCACTTTCCAGGCTAACTGGAAGCAGGATGTTGCCAACCAGTCAATCCAGAATGAAGGCGAGTATCTGTTATGGGTGCAACGTTTCTACGAAGGCTTCAATGCTGTTCCCGGATGGATAGACATGACAAGACAAGTATTGACGCGACTGCCTGAAGAAGAGCGGGCAGTGGCAAGCGAGCAATTAGCTGCGCTGGGTCTGAAAATCAGTGGCGAGTGGGCAAAGGACAACAGTGTCAGGCTTATTGATACCAGTACTGTGGCCACATGGCGTGATGCGTTGCAGGAGTCCTTGTCGCGCATGGAATTCGCGTCCTATCTTGTTCTGTTGAACCAGGATCTTGCGGCTTTGCTTGGAGGCGCGCTTGCGCCAGAAACTATTAATTTTGAGCGTTATTACACCGATGAATTCGATTTGTAGTTTATTTGCATGAATGGCTGGCAGCGCTGGGTAAAGGCCCCTCAAACGCTCTGGTTCAGACGTGCTTTGTTCCAGATTCACCTGTGGCTGGGCATCGGCGTTGGCGTTTATGTGTTGATGATCAGTGTTACTGGCAGCGCGATTGTTCTGCGTCCGCAATTCAGCCGCTGGTTTATACCTAGCGAAGTGGGAAGTACTGAAGGAATTGAACTCAAAGGTGCAGAACTTGAAGCGCGCATCGCAGAAGTTTACCAAGATTACGAAATAGTAATGACTGTGCCTTCCAGTCGCGCAGGGCGTGCAACCTACGTCATGCTTAAGGAGAACGAGGAGGAAGTCCCACATTTCTTTGACCAGTTTACAGGCGCCGATCTCGGCCCCAGCTATCCCTGGCAAGTCGCAACTGTTGAATGGTTGACCAATCTGCACGACAACCTGCTCTCCGGCCGCGAGGGCCGGAAAGTGAATGGTTGGGGTGGTGTTATGTTTCTGGCAATGGTGATCTCCGGCCTCGTGTTATGGTGGCAGGGCAGCCGTCGCTGGCAGGAGGGCCTGCAGATAAAGCGCAAGAGCGCCCGCAGTTTCAACTGGCAGTTGCATAATTTCATCGGCTTCTGGTCACTGATATTGATGTTTGCCTGGGGCGTGACAGCCATCTATTTTGCGTGGTCCGTACCGTTCGACATGTTCATCGACTGGATTGACGACGATATAAATGATTTCGAACGCCCCGACGGTTTTCTGCGGCTACTGATTGATATCCACTTTGGCCGCTTTCGCGGTTTGTTGTGGGCAAATATCCTTTGGATTTTCCTTGGCTTGCTTCCGGCAGTGATGTTCATCACCGGTTTTATTCTCTGGTACAAGCGAGTTTTGCGGCGCTATATCTAATCAATATCTGCAGGCCTGCAGCCTGCCGTTCCGCCATCCTTGTTTAAGTTACTTCAGGCGCAGTAGACTCGCCCTACTTTCCCTGCCTGGACTAGCAACATGCGATCCTTGAAAACACTGCTTATGCTCAGTCATCGGTACATTGGCATTCCATTAAGCTTCATGTTCGTGCTGTGGTTTGTCTCTGCGTTCTTCATGATTTACACCGGTGGTATGCCGCGCATCACGCCAGACATGCAGATAGATGGCGCTGAACCAATAGATTTTTCGAGAGTAACGCAGACACCGCAGCAAGTGATGGAAGTAGCTGGTTTTGCGCCTTCTCAAGCCAGTCTTCGTACGATTTTGCAGAGGCCGGTGTATGAATTTACCGAGCCAGGTTATGGCAGTACTTTTATTTATGCTGATACGGGCGCTGCCATGGCCGAGCTTGATGAGGCCCAGTCAGCACAACTGGCGAGTTCGTTCCTTGATATTCCTCTGGAAGAGCTAAGTTTCGCTGGCAGTCATTCCGAAGTTGATCAGTGGACACTCACCAGTAGTGGTGATCTGCCTTTATACAAGTTTGCAGCTGATGATGGCCTTGGAACCGAAGTGTATGTTTCACCCGCAAATGCGACTGTAAGTGTCTATACAACAAGAAAGAGTCGTTTATTGGCCTGGTTTGGCACTATTCCACACTGGCTCTACTTTACTTCCCTGCGTATGAATCAACCACTGTGGTATGGCTTGATTGTCTGGTCGTCTGGTATCGGGTGTGTGATGGCGATACTGGGTTTGTGCCTTTCAGTTACCCAATGGCGTAAAATTAAATCATTCAGTCTGAAACGCGCTATTCCCTATCAGGGGCTGATGCGCTGGCACTATATTCTTGGAACGTTTTTTGGTTTTTTTACCTTGACTTGGGCTTTCAGCGGGTTGTTATCGATGGAGCCTTTTGCGTGGACCACTGCAAGAAGTGTCGCCGTGGATGATGCGGTTTATATGGAAGGTGAGCTTGATCTGGCAGAATTTCCGGCGCTGAACTCGCTGGCATGGAAATCATTAACCACAAATGACATTAAAAAACTGGACTTCAACTGGATTCAGGGCGAACCCTATTTGGTTGCAAGTTACAGCGTTCCAACCGATGCAAATTCGGTGAAGCGTGATCGATTGCATCAACCTTACAACATCTCCGGCCAGTTCCAGGCTGAAAGTCTGCTGATTAACGCGCGTAAAGTTGAGGTGTCCACAGGTTTTGATGTGGAGCGTCTGGTCACCAAGCTCGATGCCAGCATTACTGATGCGAGTGTTACTGAATACACTTTGCTTGACAGTTATGACGATTATTATTATTCGCGCCAGACCCAGCTGCCATTGCCTGTATTGCGCATCAAGTTCGATGATCCCGTCAGTAGCTGGATTTATGTTGATCCAGAAAGAAGTGAGCTACTCACAATGGTGAATAAATGGAGCCGCCTCGAACGCTGGTTGTACAACGGTTTGCATAGCCTCGATTTCGCGTTCTGGTATCACCAGCGGCCCTTGTGGGATATCGGGGTTATTGTCCTGTTGCTGGGTGGTCTCGGCACAAGTCTTATCGGTTTGTACTATGGGCTGCGTCGACTCAGTTATGACGTGAAGATTATTGTTAGCAAGCTAAAAATAATAAGCCCTTGAAGGAACAGCTGTAAGTCACGCGTTAAGCCCTGGGTGTTTGTCATGAGTGCAATGCTGCTGGGTTCAGCTGTTAGGGCCCAGCAGTTTTGACTCGGCGAAGGTCCCTGGTTTTGCGGAAGGTATTCACCAGCTGGAAAAATCAAAGTGTCGGTAATTGCCAAAGGCATAGCGAATCTTTGGGGCTAATGAATTAATCTAAATCCTGACTTAAGAAGAAAATGGCGCGCTGCTTGTTATGGAACCTGTTGACTAAGGCTGGGTGATTGATCGCAACAAACAGATGGTTGATGTCCGCAACAAGTTATAGCTTTTGTGGCTGGGCACCTACAGAGATCAGTATCTAGCGATACTGATATGGCGGACAAGGGGATTTTACGCAGTCGGGCTATTGGGCGAGAATTTCCAGATGCAGCAGTTCTGCTATGCGAGTGAAATTTCCAGTGAACGCTGCCCCTGTTATTTCCTGCTGTAGTTGCTGAAAATTGCCGTTGTATTCAGGCGCAACCGCAACGCTAAGTGTTTTGCCTCCCTCGAGAAATGCG
>CAIYIP010000378.1 GCA_903926285.1 uncultured Gammaproteobacteria bacterium | reverse complement strand
GGATAACTTTGTGCGTAAAAAATAAAAATCCAACAGGGACAAGCCTTGAGTGGATTCAGGTTAGCTGTATATAACATTGCCAGCGCCAAATTATGGCCTTATTTTCAATAGGTTAGAGAATTAGCAAGCCTGTCAATGGACCTTATTAAGGTTTCTTAATCAGAAACATTACAACTTTTTCCTATGTGCATAAATTTATTGGAAATATTGCAAAAGTTAATAAATAAAATAATTTTCTTGCTTTAAGATCGTGTTGGCCGGAATGACGAATCAGGCGCCCCAACTACCCTGCATCTCACTTGTTTTGGTGATATTTCGACAGGCGTCTATCCTCAAGATTGCAAGCCAGGAGTTCATCTCCAAACTACTATTTTTACCCTTTCCAAACTGCAATATCCTGATCTCGACGCACGTATTGAATTGTAACCGAAACCTACTGCGATGATGCCACCGTGCAAACGGACTATGCCGGGATGGCAGTTCAACAAAAGCAGGAATGCGCAGCAAAATAAATTCTACGCAAACTTTACGATAGATTTACCTGCAGGGAACCGCCCAGCACTTTCCTATGGATGTTGTAATTACTGAACTGAATCATCCATTTGTCAGCTGGTTCGTTATAGAATCAATCTCTGTTTTTTGCAGGTCACTATTTCATGCCACCAGCCTCGCCGACCCGGCTTTTTCCGCAGTACTTGTTGCTGTGCGGGATAATGCTGACTGGCTGTGCGAGTACGCCACCTGTTGTTGAAGAAGTCGAAGCCCCATTACGTACTGGAGACATTCACGACTTCTCAGGTAACTGGGAAAAAAATTACCAACTCAGCGATGATTTCAATGCAAGGTTCAGCCTTTATGTAGCCGACATCCAGCGCGTCTTCAGTAACACACAGGGAAGAAGCGACCGGGAACTTGCCGCTCTTGCCGGCACTGGAGTCAATGTCGATGCCATCAATGGCCTTGCGCGCTTTACCGATGAGATTACTCGCACTCCTATGATTGAAATTGTCCAGGATGACGGCAGTATCAATATAGACCGCGAAGACGACTTTACCCTGTATTGCGCTTATCAGGATCGCCAGTACAGCAGCAGCACTAATGTGTTTGGCTCGGATACTTGTGGCTGGAACCAGGAACGGCTGATATTCCAGATGGCGCTCGCAGGTGGCCTTAACATCACTCACCAATTCAGCATCAGTCCCGATGCGAAATTATTAAATGTCACAACCCGCGTCAGTTCAGATCTGGTAGCCGTGCCGATTGTTATCAGCAGTTTCTATGAACGCTTTGTTCCCACCGAAGAAGATTACAACTGCGTACTTACCTTGACGCGCAGCACGGTATGCAACCAGAGCGGTAAGGCGAAGTGATAGCTACTCGCTTGCTCAATTTACAATACAGGCTGCAGTACAGGTTTTTGCTGCTGACAATCTTGTCAGTATTTTTCTGTAGCCCCATGCTGAAAGCGCAGACGGCTGAAGAAAATTTTCTGGATGTCAGTATAAGGATTTTTGATCAACCTGCCGCAGATGCAACAATACCAACTGGCGAAGAGATCACTCCTGAAATCCGTCTGGCAGAAGTGCGTTACATACCCATGTTTCTCCGCTATCGCCTGGAAGACAGCGGCCTCTTTGGTGCGGTAAGGGTTTTGCCGATCCTTGATAGTGGTGCCGAGTTGATGCTCGAAGGCCATATACTCAAATCCGATGGCGCTGTGCTGGAACTTGCAATAACGGCGCGGGACAGCACCGGCCGCTTCTGGATCGATAAAACCTATTCCGGTGCTGCGGTCGAAAGTGTGGCGCTTAATGAAAGTGCCATGACACAGGATGCGTTTTACTATCTATTTGCGGAACTTGTGAGGGATCTGAGCACAGTGCAACAACAACTAAGTGCCGAGCAAATCACCGAAATCCATTCTGCCGCGTTGCTACGCTTCGGCAATGGCCTGCTGCCACAGTTTTTTACTGACTATTTGCAAGTTGCACCTGATGGCACCGTGAGCATCACCCGCCTGCCTGCCACCGATGATCCTCTACTGCAGCGTATTCAGAACATACGCGAGCATGAGTATCTTTTTATTGATGTAGTGGATCAGGAATACCAGCAATTTTTTGCCGACATCAAACCCGTGTATGACATGTGGCGCAAATTTCGGCGTGAGCAGACCGTCAGTGCCACTGATTTTGAAACGCGCGAAACAAATTCACAGAGTGACTTTCGCCGCGGCAGTTATTACGCCTTGCAGGAAAGCTACAACAATTACCGCTGGGCAAAATTACAAACACTTTATCTTGATGAACTGAGCGAAGGTTTTGTCAACGAAGTGGAGCCAACCCAGATTGAACTGCAGGATTCGCTCTACAAACTTACCGGCACCTTCGAGCAGCAGTATCGCGAGTGGCGTACGATTCTGGCTGAATTACTCGCACTGGAAACGCAGTAGCATTCCCGGG
>CAIYIP010000377.1 GCA_903926285.1 uncultured Gammaproteobacteria bacterium | reverse complement strand
GCATTGGTTTGGCGAAACCTGCGGCCCGGCGCATCAGGGCATTGAGGCGGGCTTTGATCTCTTCAATCTGGAAGGGTTTGACAACGTAATCATCGGCGCCAGCATCAAGACCTGCAACCTTGTCGATCCAGTTGTCGCGTGCAGTGAGAATCAAAACAGGAAAAATCTTGCCCTTGGCGCGCACGGCCTTGATGAGGCTGATGCCATCCATACCGGGCAAACCAAGGTCGATGATAGCTGCATCGTATTCATATTCAGTAGCATGAAACAGGCCATTTTTGCCTTCACTCGCACTATCGACTACATAGCCGCTGTCGGTAAGCGCTTTGACAAGGCGGGCCCGCAACAAATCTTCATCTTCAACGATCAACAGACGCACATCATTTCCTATTCGGAAGGTCGGCTTACAGCGCCGGTATCGGAATCAACCAGCACATCAATGACGGTACCATCCAGATCCATACGAACACGCCAAACTTGTCTGTCGAGCCGAATACTAAGCACTTTGCCTCCGTAACTTGCACGTGCAGTGTCTGAGGCTTCGCGGCGGCTGATTCGGGTTTGGGGTTCTTCCTGTCCGCTGGGGATGAAATTATTTTGCGGCTGGTTTTCCTGGTTAGCCGCCATCACCAACTGCAGCGGTGATAGCAGTAGATAACCCAGAAGTAATAGTTGATAAGCTTTCATGAGCTCTGACCATTGTATTTAGGCGCACACTTTGCAGAGCTCGGCCGCCCCTTTTTGTGTAAGGGCGTTAGAGTACAGGCTCTACGTCGACTCTGACTCGTACAGTGGAGCCCGGGTCTTCTGGCATACGCACTGTGTGTTGCGAACCATTGTAGCTATAGCGGACATCATAACCAACCAGTTTCTCTTCCTGCTCGTTGACATAGACAGTCTGGCAGCGCTCCACGGTTTCGATGTAGGTGTCGGAACGACTGTTACGATTTCTGCCCACGTCCCGACCGATAGAACCACCCAGTATGGCACCGACCACGGTACCGACCTGCTCGTTACGTTTACCGTGGCCCACGGCATTTCCGAGTGCCCCGCCGATTACCGCACCCAGAATACTCGGAGTAGCAGATTCACCACCATAACTGCGCCTTTCGGTGCGGGCAATGTCTTCTTCCCAGCACTCTTCGCGCGGGCTGGAGGTTTCAACAACATGATAAATTGGGGTGGCATCAAGAACACGGGCTTCATCGTAGGTAGTAGCTGCATGCGCGCAGCCCGCGACAGTCATAATCCCGCTTGCCAGAAGCAGGCTGACTTTCAGAATATGTGCTTGCATGAAGGGCTCCAGGTATTTTTATTCACGGCGCCACTCTAGCTCGTACTAGATGAATCTTGGCTGAATCGCGGGGGATTACCTCGTAAGCCTTGCTCCCTGAATGGGGTTAAGTCCTGAACGCCTGATATTTTTGGGAAACATACTCCCGTAGAGGCCTTTATTGTATTCTGCCCCAGCCACGTCCCATCACAGCAACCTCCAGCGAGAGGGCTTCAGGAGCCAGCATGTACAAGTTTGTCACTACGGTTTTTCTTATGTTGAGCTGTTCGTACCTGTTGGCCCAGCCGCCTGCCGCAGCACTCACGTCAAATATACTGACGCAAGATGGCATGGTTGCAGGTGCGGTCAGCAATAATCCTGCTGTCATGGTT
>CAIYIP010000376.1 GCA_903926285.1 uncultured Gammaproteobacteria bacterium | reverse complement strand
CTGGTACAGAATTACGCCATAGGTGTTTTTTAAAACCGGCTCGAGGTCAGGATGCGGATAGTTGACTTGCTTGCGCCCATGCTTGCGGTCAATAAAATCGTCCACCATACCGGAGCCAAGAGGGCCCGGTCGGAATAGCGCCACGAGTGCGATGATGTCTTCAAAATTGCTAGGCTTCTGGCGTTTGATCAGATCCTTCATGCCGCGCGATTCAAGCTGGAAAATAGCCGTCGTTTCACCTTTCTCCAGCATGCTGTAGACCTTGCTGTCGGTGAGAGGAATCAGTGTGATGTCGATCGCTGAGGCTTCAGCCAAGTTGATCATCTTGACGGCCCAGTCGATGATCGTCAGCGTGCGTAAGCCAAGGAAGTCGAATTTGACGAGGCCTGCACTTTCGACGTCATTCTTGTCGAACTGGGTGACCAGGTTGCCGCCGCTTTCATCGCAATACAGTGGTGTGAAATCCGTCAGGCGTGTAGGCGCAATGACCACACCACCTGCATGTTTGCCGACATTGCGCACGAGTCCTTCCAGCAACTCGGCCATCTCCATGATTTCCTGGGCTTCTTCATTAGTTGCCAGAAATTCATTCAACTGTGGCTCAACTTGCTTCGCTTTTTCCAGCGTCATGCCAGGCTCAAACGGGACCAGCTTGGACAGTTTGTCAGCCAGTGAGTAGGACTTGCCCTGCACGCGGCCGACATCGCGAATAACAGCTTTTGCTGCCATTGTACCGAAGGTAATAATTTGCGACACAGCGTCGTGGCCGTAGAGATCAGCCACATGTTCGATCACGCGGTCCCGGCCATCCATGCAGAAATCGACGTCAAAATCCGGCATCGAAACACGTTCAGGATTCAGGAAACGTTCGAACAGCAAATCGTACTGCAAGGGATCTATGTCAGTAATCTTCAATACATAGGCAACGAGAGAGCCGGCGCCAGAACCGCGCCCGGGGCCTACCGGAATATCGTTGTCTTTTGCCCACTGGATAAATTCCATCACGATCAGAAAGTAACCCGGGAAACCCATTTGGTTGATGATCTGCAGTTCGAAATCCAGGCGCTCCTGGTAACGTTGGCGTATGTCCACGAAGCCCGCTAACTGGCTATCGAAAAGTTTCTCCAGCCGTTCTCTTAAGCCCTGCTCGCTCAAGTGGCGGAAAAAACTTTCAAGAGTTAGTCCTGCTGGTACCGGATAGTTGGGCAGGAAGGGTTTGCCCAGCTCCAATTCCAGATTGCAGCGCATGGCGATCAGGACCGAGTTTTCCAGCGCCTCAGGCAGATCGCTAAAGAGCTCCTGCATTTCTTCAGTCGAGCGCAGATATTGCTGATCGGAATAAAGTCGGGGCCGTCTCGGATCATCAAGCGTGCGCCTGTCGTTGATACAGACCCGTGCTTCATGGGCGCCAAATTCTTCTGCTTGCAGAAAACGCACGTCATTGGTTGCAACAACCGGGCAGCCGGTTTCCAGCGCCAGGGCTACAGCTCTTCTGACGTGTTCGGTGTCCCCTGCACGTCCGGTACGCTGCAATTCGAGATAGAAAGCATCCGGAAACATACGCTGCCAGAGCGCCAGATGCTGCGCCGCCAGCACATAGTCGTTTGCGAGTAGCGCTTTACCAACATCACCCCGACCTGCGCCTGACAAGGCAATCAAGCCTTCGGTTTTTCCGGCCAGCCAGCTGCGCTTGATGGTGACACTGCCTCGGTGCTGGCCTTGTTGATGCGCTCTCGAAATCAGTTCAATCAGATTGTGATAACCCTGCTGATCCTTCACCAACAACACTAGTGATGACAGTTGCTCGGAACTCTCATCTTCGACTATCACCATATCGCAGCCACAAATTGGCTTGATGCCCATATTTGCAGCCGCAGTGTAAAACTTGATTAGGGCATAAAAGTTGACGAGGTCAGTTATCGCCACTGCTGGCATGCCTAACTCGGCCACTTTCTCGGTCAGGGTTTCGATACGTATCAGGCTGTCCACCACCGAATATTCGGAGTGCAGATGCAAATGCACAAAGCCAGGCCAAGTAGTCATCTAAAGAGGGGTGTTTGAAGCAGAAAATTCAGTTGGAAGTGTAACGGCATTAAGGCACTTTTGACAGTCGCGCAACAGGGTTCTCCAGTAGTTCGGCAACGGGACGAAATGTACGGCGGTGAATCGGTGATGGCCCCAGCGCCTGCAAGGCCTGCAAATGAAACGGCGTTGGATAACCTTTATGCCGGGCCAGGCCATAACCTGGATAAGTCCTATCCAGGTCATGCATTTCCCTGTCGCGTGTGACCTTGGCCATAATCGATGCGGCCGCTATCGCCGCTATCTTGCTGTCGCCTTTTACTACAGCTTTCGACACATACGACCAGAGCGGGCAACGATTGCCATCAACATAAATGAAGTCAGGTTTGTGCTGTAAACCAGCAACAGCACGCTGCATAGCCAGCAGGCTGGCCTGCAGAATATTAATCTGATCGATTTCGGCAACAGAGGCCCTGGCCACACAAAAAGCGATCGCGCGCATTTTGATTTGTTCATACAACTCTTCGCGTCTTTCTTCAGTGAGTTGTTTGGAATCTGCTAGACCAATAATGCCATGGGCATGATCGAGAATTACTGCTGCTGCAACGACATCTCCTGCAAGCGGACCGCGTCCTACTTCATCCACCCCTGCAATGAAACGTGACACATTTCCTTCCAGGCAAAACTGCAGGAGCGGTACATTCATAATAATGCCAGTACAGCCTGTGCTGCTTTGTTGTTTGCATCTTGGCGCAAGCTCAGATGAATCTGCATATATTCACCTAGTAATATTTGATGCTCGGTACCTTGCTGGAGAAGTACCGTTGCTTTCAGAGCAAGCGCTTCCGGATACACTTGCTGCTGTACGAGTTCTTCCACCAGCAATTTACCAGCGAGTAAATTGGGCAGCGAAAAAAACGGCACTTTTAGCATCCGGGAAATAATTGCGTAAGACAGTGAAGCCATTTTGTAACAGACCAGCATCGGTTTTTTAAGCAACATCGCTTCAAGGGTTGCAGTACCGGACGCAAGTATGACGGCATCAGCCGCTTCCATTGCTATGCGGGATTGGCCGTCCAACAGATGGACTGCTTTATGCTCGGGCCCCAGCATGTTTTGCAATTGCTGCTTGCGCGCTTGATTGGCACAAGGCACCAGAAAATGCAGATCAGGCTGCGCTTTCATAAGTATGGCGGCAGTAGCCAGAAAAACCGGCCCCATCCGTGCTACTTCGGCTTGCCGGCTTCCGGGCAGCAGGGCCAGTATTTTGGTTTCTTGAGCAATACCAAGTTTTGCCCTGGCATCCTGCATCTGCGGTTCGAGTGTTATCAGATCAGCCAGTGGATGTCCTACAAAACTGACCGGCACCTTATGCTGCTTGTAGAAATCGGCTTCAAATGGAAACAGCGTCAGTAACAGATCTATTGATTTAGCGATTTTCGCAATGCGCTTCTGGCGCCACGCCCATACTGAGGGACTGACATAGTGGACTGTGCGAATGCCCTTTTCACGCAAGCGTCGCTCGATAGGCAGATTAAAATCCGGCGAGTCGATACCAATAAATACGGCTGGTGGCTGCTGACTGAAGTATTCAATTATATCTTTGCGAATGCCCAACAGTTCTGGCAGACGTTTGAGGGGTTCAATCAATCCCATGACAGATAAACGTTCCATGGAATGCCGGGACTGCAGCCCTTGCTTCTGCATCAAGGGGCCGCCAATACCTTCGAATTCAATGGCGGGTTGCAGTCGTTTTAGTGCCTGCATCAGTCCTGCGCCCAGAATATCTCCGGAGCTTTCGCCGGCGAGAATTCCGATGCGCAAGGGACTATTCATGATCAGCGCAGAATACCTTTTTGCGAAGCCCTAACGGAGGCAATCATGGTTGCAACTTCCGGTGCAGACTCTACGAGCAATTGCATCTCGCTCAGTGCTTCATCAAGCAGCAATCCTTTGCGATACAAAATCGTAAATGCCTTGCGCAAGGCCTGGATGGATTCCTTGCTGAAGCCGCGGCGCTCAAGTCCTGTGACATTAATGCCGTTGGGTTTTGGTGGATTGCCTTTAACCATTACAAAAGCTGGAACATCCATATTCACATGTGTCTGGCCACCGATAAAACTATGCG
>CAIYIP010000375.1 GCA_903926285.1 uncultured Gammaproteobacteria bacterium | reverse complement strand
CGGCGTTGACCTTGGTCATGGTACGTTCCGCCAGCCTTACACCGACGATGAGCTTGTCGCCATCATCCTGAACGGTATCGCTGGTAAACCGATGCCAGCTACGCCAGGTATGACAGCAGAGCAAGCAACGCAAGTTGTGGCTTATTTACGCAGCCGCAGCACGCAACTGGATGCGGCGGCGGGTGGTGATGCTGCAAGCGGCAAGGCGCTGTTTGCCGGCAAGGGTGAATGTTATTCCTGCCATCGCGTCGACGGTGAGGGTTCGCGTCTTGGGCCAGAACTCAGCGGCGTGGGACTGTTGCGCACATCAGCTGAACTCTCCGCTTCATTGCTGGATCCACAGCAGAAGGTTCTGCCAAATCAGCGTTTCTTCAGCGTCGCCACTAACAATGGCCAGAAGGTTACGGGCCGCCTGCTCAACCAGGATGCGTTCAGTGTGCAATTGCTCGACACTGACGAGGAGTTGCGCTCCTTCATGAAAGTCGATTTGCAGGTATATGATTTTGCGCCTTCGCCGATGCCATCGTTGCGCGGCGAGTTCGCCGAGCAGGAACTCGCGGATCTTGTGCAATATCTCGTATCGCTGCGTGGAGCTGAATGATGAAAAACCAATTCGTGTTGTTATGTGTTTCCCTGTTCGCCTCCGCATCAGCACTTGCGCAAGTGAGTTTTGATCAGGTACTCAATCCTGATAGCGAGCCTGGCAACTGGCTCAGTTATTCGCGCACGCTCGACAACCAGCGTCACAGTTTGCTTGATCAAGTGAATACGGAAACCGTGGAAGGCCTCGAACTGCAGTGGGTGTGGCAGGCGCACTCGCTGGAAAAATTTGAAGCGACGCCGCTGGTGGTGGATGGTGTGCTCTACACCGTGCAGGCGCCGAACGATGTTGTCGCACTCGATGCTGTCACGGGTCGACTGTTCTGGACGTATTCCCATGTGCCCGAGGTGGGCCGCACCTGTTGTGGCCGCGTCAATCGCGGGCTGGCAATTCTCGGCGACACGTTGTTCATGGGAACGGTTGATGCACATCTGTTGGCTATCGACGCAAAGAGTGGTCAGCTGCTCTGGAATACCGAAGTGGCGGATAAACCGGAGTTTTTTTCGATAACCATGCCCCCAACCGTTATCGATGACAAAGTTTATATCGGCACTGCCGGTGGCGACCTTGGGATACGCGGCTATGTAGCGGCATTTGACGTGAAGACAGGCGCAGAACTGTGGCGGTTCTCCACAATTCCAGCACCCGGTGAATTCGGCAACGACACATGGTCGGGCGATTCGTGGCAAAAAGGTGGCGGGGCAATCTGGAACGCGGGTGCCTACGATGCTGAAGCAAACCTTGTGTACTGGGGCACGGGCAATCCGGCACCGGACTGGGATGGTCGCACGCGACTGGGTGACAACTTGTACACCGACAGCGTGATCGCGCTCGATGCCGACACTGGTGAGCTGAAATGGCACTACCAGTTTACGCCGCACGACGAACTTGACTACGACTCCACGCAGGTGCCCGTGCTTGTCGACATGGAATGGGAAGGGACACAACGCAAGCTCATGTTGTGGGCGAATAGGAACGGTGTGATGTACGTACTCGACAGAACCACCGGTGAGTTTTTGTCTGGCAAACCCTATGTCGCGGTCAACTGGATGGATGGTTTCGATGCCAAGGGGCGGCCACAGCGTGTGCCAGGCATGTTGCCGTCACCGGAAGGCACGCTGATTCGTCCGCATGTACACGGCGCGACCAACTGGGCGCCGCCGGCGTACAGTCCAGATACTGGACTGTTCTACGTTGCGCACTGGGAAGACTCCGGCATCATGGCCATCGAAGGCCAGTTTCCGCAGGCCGTGGGGGTCAACACGCGCCAGACCACTATGGGCGATGTGACGCTTGAACCCTTCTTCAATAACAGCGATGAAGCCTCAGGCATGATCGCTGCCTATAATCCCCGTACGCTGGAGCGTGTGTGGGGTTACTCACTCGGCAACATCACGTGGGGCGGTGTACTGTCGACTGCGGGCGATCTTGTGTTCGGTGGCGGCAAGGACGGCTATTTCGTTGCGCTCGATGCGAAGAGCGGCGAGTTGTTATGGAAGGCGACGCTGGGCGGACAGGTTAACGCAGGGCCGATGACTTATGCGGTCAACGGCAAACAGTACATCGCGATTGCGGCTGGGACTGCTCTCTTTACGTTCGCATTGCCGGATTGAAGGGTGAGCTGAATGGCACTGACTTAGGGCCTCCTCCATGAAGACTCCGGGGGCCGCGCAAGTACGTCCATGTAGCTTACGTTCGCATCCAGGCGAACGATTCCCCTGCGCTTTCATGGAGGAGG
>CAIYIP010000374.1 GCA_903926285.1 uncultured Gammaproteobacteria bacterium | reverse complement strand
CGAAGGGAGAGAAAAATTCCGTGCGTTCAAACGCAGCGATACTTTCCTGCATGGCCGTAAAAGCTGCATCCGAATTTTCCAGCACATTATCACCAAACAATTCCTTGAAGGCATAACCGTAATTGATATTTTCCTTGAGTCGCTGCTGTACCAGCGAGCTGTCGGGCATTGCCATCTCGTCAGGATTGAGTGGTGGACCTGCAGCCTGCTCCGCCAGAGTATCGGCGCGGCCGTCCCAGAACAGGCCACCTACATAGTCGCCAGCCTGGTTCAACTGTAGGGCAGGAATCTGGCGCGCATAGGAAATCGTGGGAGCATTGCGATCGCCAAGAGTATGCATATCACCACCCATGGAAGCTGCGGCACCAACTCCACTATCGCGCCAGTCCGTAAACGCCCGGGCCGGATCATGGCAGGTGGCGCAACTCTGGGTACGGTCCAGTGACAGATTTACATCGAAGAACAGGGCCTGGCCGAGATCACGCAACTTAAGTTCACGTGCAAGCTCCGGAGTTGCCTCATCTTCAGCATGGGAAATTGCTGCCATGCAGATTAGCAGCAGGCTTGCGATAGCTGCCATTATGCCTTTCATGATTTCGTCCCGACTTCTGCAACACTGAGATGGTTGTCCCAGAATAACTGCTGCAGCTGTGGCTCTTCATGATCTGTAACAAGTCCCGTGGCAAGTTCGATATGGGCAAGCCTGCCAGTGCCGGTACTGAAGACAAATCCAGTCTCTGTTGCACACACACCACAACCATCGCGGGCACGAATTGAACTCACCATGACGCCGCTTTCACTGTCCCAGAAAGTCAGCAGATTGCCCACCGGACAAGAGGCAACAAAATGACGACCATCTTCTGCGTAACGCATTGAGCCGACATACTGTTTCATCTGGACCTGTACTTCAGGCGGCGCCAGCAATAACTGCAGGGCTTCACCACGCTGATGTGTTGCAACGAGCGGCACTTCGAGGAAAGGTTCACCCTCGAACTGCATACCCATGATTACGCGCCCGGATGCATTCACATCCATATGGCGTATGCTGGCCTGATGAAATTCCTGCGGCAAAAATTGCTGTTCCAGCAGTTCACCGTCCTTTCTATTCAGATAAACCAGCGACGGCAGCATGGTGTCAATATTCAGATTGTCACGGTCATGTGCTGGATGCGTGCGGATACCACCGTTGGCGATGGCGAGAGTTTCGTTATCAGGCATCAGCAACAATTCGTGCGGGCCTACACCATAACTGGGGAATTCCTGCACACGTATCAAATTGGCGGAAGCACCTTCACCGCTGACTTCCCAGGCGACTACTCGGCCACTGTCCCCCTCGATATCGTCGAAATCACTTTCCGTGGTATAGAAATGTTTGCCGTCGGCAGCGAATACACCGTGACCAAATAAGTGGCGATCAGCAGGTATATGAATCTCGCGGAATAATGCGCCTGTTTCGAGATCACCCAGACTCAGCCAGGTACCTGGACGGCGTGCCACTACCACAAAAAAGCCACGCTGTTCATGTACCGCAATATGATGTGCGCGTTGCGGCAGTACCGATTTAAAAACTGTAGTGACACCGATTGCGGTAAGCGTGAAGCCGAGTACCCAATGCTTGTCATCGGCATCGGAGGCAGCACTAATCAGCAGGGGAGCCTGGCCCTTATGCTGTTTTGCAACAATGAGTGTGGGCGCCCCTAGCAAGAAAGCTCCTATACCCAGTATCTGGCGGCGATTCATTTTCATAACGTTAATCAGGACCTGATGACTTCAATAAGTAACTAATTACGAGCGGTTCAGTCACCATCCAGGCTGTTGAAACCGAGATATAAATCGGTTTTTTTCAGGGATGCTTCGAGCAACTCGAATAGTGCACTGAGATCAGCGGCCGCCTGCTTCAGGTTGTTATAACCGCTCTCAGTTTCAAGTGCCTGTGTGATGGAATCCGGTAACGCAGCAAGCGTCGCCTCCACCTTGGTAAAGCTTGCATTGATACCCTCGATGTCTTCTGGTGGCAGCACAGTGTTCAGCGCAGGATTGCCTTCATTAAAAAATCGACCAAGACTTGCAACATTGATCTTGATATTGCGAACCGAACGTTCCGAACGCCAGGACTCGGCGCGCTTTACCCTGGCGCCTACCTGGCTTTCACCCAGTATAGCTTCCAGCTTTTGCTGCTGCAGGCTGCGGATGGGTTCCACCTCTGCCTTGAGGAAATCTATCGTGGCATCTTCGGCGCTTTCAAAAAATCCGCGCTCATCGGCCGTAGCAACGGTGGTGCGAAATTCATCACTCCAGCGCAGCGCGACCCCGGCAGCTATCTCATCCAGATTGGCGGCAATGGCCTGGACCACGCGGCAACGATAGGCATCTGTCTGCAATTCACCAAGGCTAGCCTCGGTAAACAGTAACTGCTCCAGAGCCTGCAATCCCTGTACACCAACACTCTGGCGCGCAAAGGCCTCACTGCCCAACACACTGGTGTCTTTGCTGGCTATCAGGGCTAAAAGCTGGCGCGCTCCAGTGCCATTATCATCAGGCCAGTACTGTAACCGGTAGTTCCAGTTAAAATAGGTGATGGGGCCAAACTGGATATGTTGTACAGCCTGCCATTTGTCCATCGTTAGCTGGAAAGCAGACTGCAGGTCGGCAAGTGATTGCGGAGTGATGCTGGTGCAAATGGACTTGGCTTGCTGGTTCATGTCAGCCGTAGCCGTGGCAAAGGCTTGATAGTCAGGAATGACTACCGCATCGGTAAGTGCGAGATTGACCTCGGTCCAGTTGGTGGACTGGCTAAAGGCCGCCCCGCTTAACAGAAGGGGCAAGACCAGAAACAGGGGCTTCATTGTGAGTCATTCCTAATTAAGAATGATTCGCATTATAGTCCAAGCAGCCAACTATGCAAAACATCTCGCTCGGCTGCAGGTAGCTGACCGTAGGCTTTCACAGATGATGCACTTTCGCCGTCATGCCAGAGAATTGCTTCGGGCAGCGTGGTTGCGCGTCCATCGTGGAGGTAAAAACGCGCAGATGACAGGCCCCACAAGGGTGCGGTGCGCCATTCTGCACCTTCACTAGATTTAGTGGTCTGGGCAGCCAAGCCTGGACCCATGTCATGTAGCAGTAAGTCTGTAAAGGGACGAATGATGGTATCGCCTGCTGGCAGTGAAGAACTATGGCAGGCGCCGCAACCAATGCCGATGAACAGGTGTTGGCCGGTCAAGGCTGGTCCGGTATTGGCATCAATGCCGCCTCCTAGAATATGCCTGACATATTCTTTGGCAGTTCCAGCTCCCGTGGACTCCTCAGCGGTTTGCAGATTGGCAGTCATTAGATATCGTTGCGCCGGAACCAGGCTCTGCAAGTAGACGAGTAGTAAGTCCAGGATAGTGTCGGAGACTTCAGGATCAGTCATCGCGGGAGAATTCCCCGGCGCCATCTGCAGACAGTCGGACTGCCGCTGTGTGCAGTCGCCAAACGCGGACGGGAATAGCGAGCTCCCGAGCCCCATATCCAGGCTGAGCGCTCTGGCGATCTGCATGCGTAGCGAATAACTCTCGGCCTTCCAGCCGAAACGTCCTGTTACGAGAGCACCGGTCGCAAGATCCGGCACTTTGCTTACGCGGCCTGAAATGCCGTCACCATCCCTGTCATCCGGATCTGCCACCGCTTGCAGATATTGCTCAGGCACCTGCGCAAGCAGCTGCAGTCCTGCGAGTGATGGAGCAATGCGTGCAGAGAGCGGCTTTGCTAACACGCCAAAACGAGCATCCGTGGGCTCGTATTCAGGAGCATGCATAACAACCCTGGTGTCATCTGCAAGTAACGCAATTTGTTCGTGAATAGAACTTTTAACCTGCGCCTCTGCGCGTAAACCCTGCACCGCGTGAGTCTGCAGGAACTCACCATACACAGCATCGGCACTAACAAAGTTGAGCGCATCGGGCAGAGCGCCTCTGCCACCCTCTTGATGACAAGCCGCACAGGAACGCGCGTTAAAAAATGGACCAAGCCCATCGGAAGCTGCAGTTGAGGCAGGAGCGGACACCCAGTTTTTTTCAAACAAGGCCTTGCCTGCAATAACATCAAGGGAAGGTAGATCCTGGGAAAACACAAAATCAGCTGCAGACAAGTAGAGCACTACAAGTAATTTCACCGTGACGTGAGACAAAGTATTACTAGGCCGTACTCTGTTTAGAGGTCTTTTTACGCCGATTTTTATGCGAGATTCTTTCACACAATCAGTATTACTGCGGAGGCGGCAGGCTGTCGGAACCTTCAATGCTGATGTTCTGCAGTTGCAGCTGGTTGATAATTTTTTCAATGGTCCGTGTTTCTTCCATGAGAGCGTTGACGATGCGGTTGATGAGCTCCTCACCCGCAGCATTATTGCTTGCAATCAGGACATCGTAGGTTTCGCCAGCCTCGCCTTTTTCTGCAAGCTCGGTCATACCAAGGTCTGTCGCTTCAAGCCGCGCACTCATTTCTGCATGCAGCGCTGGCGCTTGTGCACGAATCAGGTCCTCAAGACTTGCACCATCGATCTTCTCACCATTCACACGTGTGTACTCGCCGCGGTACACATTGCTGATACCCTTGGCATCATAAAAATGCGACCAGTGCGTGTTGTCCGAAAAACAATCAGGCTCTTCTTCAGGATCATGCAAGAGCAATCCGAGCCTGACTCGCTCTCCTGCCAGTTCACCATAAGCAAGACTGCCCATACCTGTGAGGATGGTGGCGATTCCGCCCTCTTCCCCTTTACTACGCAGGTCATTGTATGCCGCTCCTTCCGGCGCCCAGTCCTGCACCATTTCTTCAAGATCAGTAACCAGAAGTGAAGTAGCACTTTCCAGGTAGGCCCGGCGACGATCACAATTACCATTCGTGCAGGCTTCGAGTGAATAATCGGTATAAGGCCGTGCGCCAGCCCCTGGATTGGTGCCATTCAGATCCTGGCCCCACAGCAAAAATTCTATGGCGTGATAACCCGTGGCAACGTTGGTATCAACGCCATCCAGCTCATGCAGGGTTTCTCCCAGCAGCTGCGGTGTGATGTTGGCAGCATCAACACTGATACCCTCGATATCGAGCAGCGGATTGGCGATGATATTTGCAGTATAGAAATAATTATTATCCGACTCTGTGCCGTAGGCAGAAGAAACATAATCAATAAGGCCTTCATCGAGCGGCCATGCATTGACACGAACCTCCCATTCGTCGACTACGGAATTGCCAAAGCGGAATGCTTCAGTCTGCTGATAAGGAATTCGCGCAGCACGCCAAGCCTCCTGGGCAGCCAACTGGGTTGCAGCGGCAGGTTGCGCCAGAAAAGCATTAACCGCCCGCTGAAGTTGCTGTGCTGTCAGCAGCGCATCGCCATAACTTGCCTGCGCGATGCTGATATACGTATCAATGATTGCAGATGTTGCTGGCGCTACAGGAGCAGCAACCTGTGTCATGCAGCCTGAAAACAGGCCAACGGATAACAGTGCAGAAACCCACCAGGAGGAGGCTCTGTATTGAATAGCGGAATTCATCAAAGAAATAACTCTTCAGCGAGATTTACGCTGGGCAACAGCCAGCTACCGAAGTGAGTCTACCATAGCTTATGGGCAGCTCAGGAAATTTGGGTTTTTGCTTGCGAGCCAAAAATCAATTTTTGACGGCGCTATTAATCAACGTGACGGAATACACGGCCATCCACCATGAACATAACATCCTCAGCAATGTTAGTGCTCAGGTCGGCAATACGTTCCATGTAGCGGGAAGTTGATAGCAGATTCATGGCGATTTCGGCCTTGGTTACATCCTGGTTAATGATACGTTGTACTTCGGCATACATTTCCCGATTGATCGCATCGACCTGATCATCCATGTCGATAACACTGCGAGCAAGGTCTACATCGAGACTGACGAGGGCATCAAGTGATTTACGCACCATGGTGCGCACCAGTATCGGCAACTCTACCGCAAATTCATGGAAGATAGGGATCGGCGTCTGGCTGGCCAGGAAGATCGCGCGCTTGGCAATGTTCTTCGCGAAGTCGCCCATGCGCTCGAGGTCATTGTTTACCTTAAGGACGACTACGATGAAACGCAGATCAACAGCGACGGGCTGATGCAACGCGAGAATTTTCAGACACTCTTCCTCGATGTGCACTTCCTTGTCGTTGATTTCCTTTTCGTACTGCATAACCTTGTCGGCCAGCTCGGTCTCGCGATTGTTCAACGCAAGAATTGCTGCATTTATGGCACTCTCGACAAGGTTTCCGAGTTGGAGGACTTCTTTTTTAAGGGCTTCAAGATCGCGCTGCAAGTGCAAGGACATAGTTGAACTCTGGAACCTTTATCTGTCGTCGTTGTTGACCAATGGTTGGCTGAATAGTAAGTGGAGCTAAATTAAGTTGGGCTGAATGAGCATCGACATAATATGCGACAAGCTTTAACCGAAGCGGCCAGTCACGTATTCCTCAGTGCGTTTGATGTTGGGACGAGTGAATATCTGATCCGTTTCACCAAATTCAACAAGGTTGCCCATTTCCATAAACGCAGTGTAATCAGAAATTCGTGCTGCCTGCTGCATGTTATGG
>CAIYIP010000373.1 GCA_903926285.1 uncultured Gammaproteobacteria bacterium | reverse complement strand
TGTTGAGCACAAGGAAGACGTAGTCATACTGCTCGACTCGATCACACGTCTGGCTCGCGCCTACAACACGATCATACCTTCCTCCGGCAAAGTATTGACCGGTGGCGTGGATGCACACGCGCTCGAACGTCCCAAACGCTTCTTTGGTGCTGCACGTAATATCGAAGAAGGCGGCAGCCTGACCATTATTGCCACCTGTCTGATTGAGACCGGTTCAAAAATGGACGAGGTTATTTACGAAGAATTCAAAGGCACTGGCAACATGGAATTGCATCTCGACCGCAAGATGGCCGAGAAACGCGTTTATCCTGCAATCAACGTACGTCGCTCCGGTACCCGTCGCGAAGATTTGCTGACAACCGAAGAAGAATTGTCGCGCATGTGGATATTGCGCAAACTGCTCACCACCATGGAAGACGTGCCTGCTACGGAATTCATCCTGGACAAACTCAAAGACACCAAGACCAACGAAGAGTTTTTCCAGACAATGAAGCGGAAGTAATAAGTAGCTGAAGTAAGTAGCGGCAGTAAAAAGCCAAAGTAATCCTGCGCAGAGGCACTCGCAATGTATAAAGACCTGCGCGAATTTATCAAAATGCTTGAGCAAACGGGCGAGCTCAAGCGCATCAAGGTAGAGGTCGATCCCTACCTTGAAATGACAGAAATCTGTGACCGCACGCTGCGCCAGCAAGGCCCAGCGCTTCTGTTTGAAAATCCCAAAGGTTATTCCATGCCCGTATTGGGCAATCTGTTTGGCACACCCAAGCGGGTTGCTCTTGCTATGGGACAGCAGGATGTTGCTGCTCTGCGCGATGTCGGCAAATTGTTGGCATTTCTCAAAGAACCCGACCCTCCCAAAGGCTGGAAAGATCTATGGGACAAAGCCCCGCTCTTCAAGCAAGCCTTGAATCTTGCACCCAAGGAAGTCAGCAAGCCCTCATGCCAGGAAGTTGTGCTTGAGGGAGAGGCTGTTGATCTCAATCTGTTTCCTATTCAAACCTGTTGGCCCGACGACGTAGGCCCCTTGATGACATGGCCACTTGTCATCACCCGTGGTCCACGCAAGGAACGACAAAACCTCGGCATTTACCGCATGCAGAAGATCGGCAAAAATCGGCTCATCATGCGCTGGTTGTCGCATCGCGGCGGAGCGCTGGATTTTCGCGATTGGCAGGAACTGCATCCAGGCCAGCCATTTCCGGTATCCGTTGCACTCGGTGCAGATCCCGCAACTATTCTTGCAACAGTAACGCCTATTCCGGACACCTTGTCAGAATATGGTTTTGCTGGGTTACTGCGCGGCAACAAAACCGAAGTAGCCGCAGGACTTTCCAATAACCTGCAGGTACCGGCCACTGCTGAAATCGTGCTCGAAGGTGTGATCTATCCGGATGACATGGCAGAAGAGGGTCCCTATGGCGACCACACTGGCTACTACAACGAAGTCGAAAAATTTCCGGTGTTCACCGTCAATACAATCACCCATCGCAAGAATCCGATTTATCACAGCACCTATACGGGCAGGCCGCCTGACGAGCCCGCGATTCTGGGTGTTGCGCTGAACGAGGTTTTTGTACCTCTCATCCAGAAACAGTATCCGGAAATTGTGGATTTTTATCTGCCACCTGAAGGTTGCTCCTATCGCCTCGCTATCGTCAGTATTCGCAAACAATATCCGGGCCATGCCAAGCGCGTGATGATGGGCGTGTGGTCCTTCCTGCGTCAGTTCATGTATACCAAGTTTGTGATCATTACTGACGCTGACATCAACATCCGCGACTGGAAAGACGTGATCTGGGCGATGACGACACGCATGGATCCGGTGCGCGACACCATCAGTATGGAAAATACGCCGATTGATTACCTTGATTTCGCGTCGCCGGTTTCCGGCCTCGGGTCAAAAATGGGTTTTGATGCAACCACCAAAATCGGCGGTGAAACTACGCGTGAATGGGGTCGCCCGATTACCATGAGCAAAGAAGTTAAGGACCGTGTTGATGCGATGTGGCAGGAACTGGGCATTTCCTGAACGCTGGCAATCGACGCGAGTAATATCTACTAACCAGAACTTCTTCTGACCCCATTCACTACTCAAACACTTCACTGCCATCCAACTCAACATGAGTGACGTTGTTCATCTTCTGCCGGTACATGAATAACTCTGTTAAGCCGCGATGCATCACGACTAAAATTTTTAGCAGAGAAGAAAAACCTGGATGGCGCGAATGCTTTTTATTTAACGTTCGGCAACGGCAATTGCGGCAATTTATATTCGAGAAAATTCATCGCGCGCTGATAGCAGGCCAGGCTTTTTTCATGCTCGCCAAGATGATCGAGCAATCGACCAAGTTCAGCATTGATTTCTGCACTGAGCTCACCATTACTGGTTGCACGTAAAGCCTGCTCAAAATATTCCCGCGCCTTGCCCCAGAGCTGATTGCGCAGGCTCAACCTGCCAAGCGTCAACAACAATACCGGATTGCCCGGCTTATCCTTGAGCCAGGCTTCCATCATCTGCAATTGTTGTTTGGGTTGCTTGCTGTTTACAAAACCCAGCATTGCGACGAGTTTGTCGCTCCAGCTTTGTTTGAGAAATCGAGTCAACAATGCACCCGCTTCAGTGTCCTGGTTGAATTGCAGTAGATTCTGCAAATATACACCGGTCAGCATTTCATTATTTCGCAAGGACTTTGGCAGGTCTTGCCAGATCAACCTTAGATTGTCGAGGCTGTTTTGTGCACTTTGTTCCAGTTTGTATTGATAAACCTTCTGCTGCAGTAACACGAGCTCTGTGCCTTCCACCACTTTTTGTTTTTCAATATCCGCCAACAGATCATCAAGGCTGTCCCAATCCGATTTTGCGAGATAGATATCTTTCAATTGCATCAATACGAGAGGACTGGTCGGCACGGCACGGTGCACGGCGACCAGGATTGCGAGAGCCTGATCGTGCCGGCCAGAACGAGCCTCAAGCATTGCTCGTACATTCTGAATACCTTGTGTATCCATGGGAGATTTCTTTTCGGCGCGATCAAGACACCAGCTCCAGGATGCACGATCGTTGCGTTGAAATGCAGCGACTGCCGCACCCAGATAGGAGAGCTGAGGGTTCTCAACCTTCTCCGCATTTTCCACCAGCAGTTTGTACGCCTCGAGCCACCGCCCAAGAAGCAGATGGTTAAAACCAATCGCCGTAGCCTTGTCTGGACTGACGCTGACAAGCCTTTTCCAGGTGCTTTTGCGCAGAAGTTGCAGCGGGTTGATGATGCCTAAAAACCAGCGCAGGCCGAAATACAGAAGTATCAGCAATACCAGAGTAATAACAACCGTACCCAACGTTGCTTCTATCGAATAACCCCGATAGTGAATGAGTATATAGCCGGGATCACTCGCCAAAACCAATGCCAGCGCGCTGGCCAGGCCCAGTGCAAGCAAACACCAGAGAAAGAGACGGATCACGGCTCAACCTTTGAAGCAGCAGGTATGGCGGGGGCAGGAACAATCTGGCGGATTGCATTCAACGAAGCACTGATATCAGGCATGCTGACAACGATGGGGCTTTCCTGCAGCCTGCTTATTGAAGTGAGCACTTTGGCCTTACTGTCATCGGAACTTTGCAGCCATTGGCTAATACCAGCGCTCGCTGCA
>CAIYIP010000372.1 GCA_903926285.1 uncultured Gammaproteobacteria bacterium | reverse complement strand
GCTGCATCAGACCGGTTTGCCCAAGAAAATGGCATTGGAACTATTCAAGCCATTTATTTTAGGTCGGTTGATTTTGCGCGGCATTGCGACCACGATCAAAGCTGCCAAGAAAATGGTGGAGAAAGAAACGGCAGAAGTTTGGGATATTTTGGCCGACGTTATTCGCGAACATCCAATATTGTTGAACCGAGCGCCTACTTTGCATCGCTTGGGTATTCAAGCATTTGAGCCTGTGCTGATCGAAGGAAAAGCCATTCAGTTGCATCCACTCGTTTGTGCTGCTTACAACGCCGATTTTGATGGTGACCAGATGGCAGTGCACGTACCGCTGACACTTGAAGCCCAGTTGGAAGCGCGTACCTTGATGATGTCTACCAACAACATTCTGTCACCAGCTTCAGGCGAGCCAATCATTGTGCCTTCGCAGGACGTGGTGTTGGGTCTGTACTGGATGACCAGGTCGCGCATTAATGCGATGGGCGAAGGCATGAAGTTTGCCAACATCAATGAAGTGATGCGCGCTTATACCTCGAATCAGGTTCATCTGCAGGCGCGAGTAGAAGTGCGTTTGACAGAGGTTTTATTTAATGAAAATGGTGAAAAGATCAGCAAGACAAGCCGTTTCAAAACCACGGTTGGTCGTGTAATTCTCTACACGATCGTACCTGATGGACTGCCGTTTGCTCTGGTTGATCATAAAATGACCAAAAAGCAGATCTCCAACATCATTAACATGTGTTATCGAAATGTCGGTTTGAAAGAGACCGTTATTTTTGCTGACCAGTTGATGTACATGGGTTATCGCTATTCAACTGTTTCCGGTGCATCTATTGGAGTAAATGACTTTGTCATACCTGCTGAGAAGGCGCGCCTTATTGCCAATGCAGAGGGCGAAGTCGCCGAAATTGAAGCGCAGTTTGCCTCAGGCCTGGTGACTCAGGGTGAAAAATACAACAAGGTTATCGACATCTGGTCTCGAGCTAACGACCTCGTTGCGAAGTCGATGATGGACGGACTCTCAAAAGAAAAAGTGATAAATAAAGAAGGCAAGGAAGAGCAGCAGGAGTCTTTCAACTCTGTATATATTTATGCTGACTCCGGCGCCAGGGGCTCACCAGCCCAGATTCGTCAGTTGGCCGGTATGCGCGGCCTGATGGCCAAGCCCGATGGCTCGATTATCGAGACGCCAATTACTGCCAACTTCCGTGAAGGCTTGAACGTATTGCAATACTTTATTTCTACTCACGGTGCTCGTAAGGGTCTTGCGGATACCGCGTTGAAGACTGCTAACTCCGGTTATTTGACGCGCCGCTTAGTAGACATTTCTCAGGATTTGGTGATCAAGGAATATGACTGCGGAACTACTGCAGGCTTGACCATGACCCCAATCATTGAAGGTGGTGACATTATCGCCGCCTTGGGTGAACGAGTGTTGGGTAGGGTTGTTGCGCAAGACGTAATTAACAGTGAAAAAGAAATAATAATCCCAGCAGGCACTCTCATTGATGAAAAAATGGTTGAGACGCTGGAAACAAATGGTATGGATGAAATACTTGTACGTTCGCCCATAACTTGCGCTGCAGGGGCGGGTATCTGCCGTCTCTGTTATGGCCGCGATCTTGCTCGTGGCCATTTGGCCAACATTGGTGAAGCCGTCGGCGTAGTAGCCGCGCAGTCAATTGGTGAGCCCGGAACCCAGCTTACCATGCGTACTTTCCACATTGGTGGCGCAGCTTCAAGAGCAACTGCAAGCGATAGTGTTCAAGTCAAAACCGAAGGTACTATCCACCTGCACAACATGAAAACTGTGCGTCGAAACAGTGGACAGTTAGTTGTTGTTTCTCGCTCTGGTGAGTTGATAGTTAACGACACAAACGGCCGCGAGAAGGAGCGCTATAAATTGCCTTATGGCGCGGTGGTAAATGGCTCCGATAAATCCCTCGTAAAAGTCGGACAGGTCGTTGCTACATGGGATCCGCATACACATCCCATCGTTGTTGAGATCGCAGGCAAAGTTTCGTTCGAAGCAATGGAAGAAGGCTTAAGCGTCAAGCGACAGACTGACGATGTCACTGGTTTGTCCAGCATTTCAGTGTTGGATGTCTCTGAACGTTCTTCCGCAGGTAAAGAATTACGCCCAGCTGTTACGCTCCTGGATGGCAAAGGTAAATATCTTAACTTGCCAGGCAGCAATGCCCCTGCGCACTATTTCCTGCCTGCCAAAGCTATCGTCGGTGTTGAAGATGGAGGAGTTGTAAATATTGGTGATGTTATTGCCCGTATACCTCAGGAAGGTTCTAAAACCCGAGATATTACTGGCGGTCTGCCCAGAGTTGCTGACTTGTTTGAGGCGCGCAGGCCAAAAGAGCCTGCAATTCTTGCTGAAATTTCCGGAACTATCAGTTTTGGCAAGGAAACCAAAGGTAAGCGTCGTTTGATTATTACT
>CAIYIP010000371.1 GCA_903926285.1 uncultured Gammaproteobacteria bacterium | reverse complement strand
GTGTACCGCACCTGGCAGGAAAAATTCCAAGTCGAAACTGCACGTAATCAGGCAGGCCTGGATTTGTTGTATGGCTTCAATGCCATTCTGAAACGGGTTGCGCTGGTCTATTACCCGCAAACAGATGTAGCAAAATTGACGGGAACAGCATGGCTGCGTTTTCTGGATAGTGCTGATCATAGTGACGATCATAAGGCCGATCAGGGCAAGGACTTCAGCGAAGGTCCGGGCAAGGTGTTGCGCGATGGTAGTTATCGCCCCGTATTTTCCGCGGATGTCGATGCATTACATACGCTGACTGGAAAATGGATTATGAAACGCTACCTGAAACCACGGGCCACCCCCACTGTCACCCCCGCAAAGGATGCCGCAGGAGTGTCCGCATGATCGGAGTCGTATGGCCGTGGGTCTTTGTATTGTTGCCACTGCCCTGGCTTATCAACCGCATTGTGCCACGCGCCGGCAATCGTGAAGCTGCGTTGTTTGTGCCATTTTTCCGCACTCTCTCATCACTCGAAGCGGGCAGTAAACGGAGTGGCACGCGCAGCAAGATGATCGCCTTCCTGGCTATACTCAGCTGGCTGCTTTTCGTTACCGCAGCTAGCCGCCCGCAGTGGATTGGCGAGCCCATCGAATTGCCCACTACCGGCCGCGACCTGATGCTCGTTGTGGATATTTCCGGTTCGATGGAAGCGCAGGATCTCCAACTGGGTGGCCAGACCGCAAATCGTTTGCAGGTCGTGAAAGCCGTTGTGGGTGACTTCGTAGAACGTCGTACGGGCGACCGTCTCGGGCTCATTCTGTTTGCCGCGCGCGCCTATACCCAGGCGCCGCTGACCTTCGATCGGCTTACCGTACAAACGCTGCTTTATGAAGCTCAGATCGGCATCATTGAAGAAAATGCCACTGCGATTGGCGACGGCATTGGCCTTGGCGTCAAACATCTGCGTGAACGACCGCAAGCCAGCCGCGTGTTGATCATGCTAACCGATGGCGTGAACAATGCCGGCGAAGTTACGCCGATCCAGGCTGGCGAACTTGCCGCGCGCGAAGGCATCAAGATTTATACGATCGGCATTGGCGCCGAGACCGGCACGTCGAGTTCACTGTTCGGACCACGCGTCGTAAATCCTTCTGCAGATCTCGATGAAGACACGTTGACCGAAATCGCCGAAAAAACCGGTGGCCGCTACTTCCGCGCACGCAACATCAATGAACTCGAACAGATCTACAGCATGCTCGATCAACTCGAACCGGTGGAACAGGAAGCAGAAACGTTCCGCCCTACTCTCACGCTGTTTTTCTGGCCACTTGGTGCGGCGCTCGCACTTAGCTTCTTGATCGCGTTAATCAAAATTCCCTGGAGCCAGTTGTACATGCAGGCTCGCACCAAAGAGGATAATGACGGCGGCATGTTGCCTGAGGGCGGGAATCTCAAATGAACTTTTTACCTGCTGACCTCATCGAGAACTTCCATTTTCTGCGGCCATTGTTCCTGCTCGGCATCATTCCGGCAGTATTGCTTGTCCTGTTGTTGCGCTTCCTGCAAAGCTCGCAGAGCAGCTGGCAGCTGGCGATTGATGCGCGCCTCTTGCCCTACCTGCTTGATAAAAACAGTACGCCGCAACAAAGTTATCCCTTGTATGGACTGTTGCTCGTGTGGGTGCTCGGAATAGTGGCGATGGCAGGGCCAGTGTGGCAGCAAAATCCCGTTCCAGTACAGGAAAAACAAGATGCCCTGGTCATCGTTCTGGATCTGTCGATGTCGATGTATGCGGATGACGTCAGCCCCAACCGGGCCACACGTGCCCAGCGCAAGATAGTCGATATCCTCGACTACCGCCGTGCCGAAGGCCAGACTGGCCTCGTGGTATACGCAGGTGATGCCCATGCCGTTACACCCATGACAGACGACGTGGACACCATCAACAATCTCGTGTCATCACTGCAGCCCAACATCATGCCCGTGCTTGGCAGCAAACCCCAGACCGGAATTTCGCTCGCCATAGATCTGCTGGCGAACAGTGCCTTGACCCGGGCGCATATCCTGCTGCTGACCGATGGCATACAGAACACTGATGTACAGGCAATTACCGAACAACTGGCGAGCAGTGGCCATCGCTTGTCAGTGTTGGGTTTTGGTACTGAAGGGGGTGCGCCGATTCCGATGGGTACAGAGGGATTTCTGCGCGACCAGAACAATGCAATCGTAATTCCACGCCTTGAACGCGCACCGCTGCAATTGGTTGCGAGCAACAATAACGGCCTCTATAGCGATGCCCAGTTGACGGATGACGATATCAAGTATCTGCTGGACGCCAACATATTCACCGAGAACGAAAATCTGATCGACGTGGAACGCGAGTACGACACCTGGAATGAAGCCGGCCCCTGGCTGCTGCTGCTTGCCCTGCCCTTTGCAGCAATGGCGTTCAGACGCGGCTGGCTGTTGAGTATAGTGCTGCTGGTTATGCTGGCGCCGAGCGCTAAAACCTATGCATTGGACTGGCAAGACCTCTGGAAACGCAAGGACCAGCAAGGCCAGGAAGCCTTCATCCAGCAGCAGTATGAACAAGCGGCAGAAGAATTTCGTGATCCAGCCTGGCGCGGTGCCGCCAACTACCGCAATGAAAATTATGAACAGGTGGTGCAGGACCTCGTGCTGCTCGACGACCCCGAATCACACTACAATCGAGGCAACGCACTCGCGAAGCTGCAACAGTACGAAGCCGCGATTGCGGCCTATGACCAGGCGCTTGCCCAGAACCCGAATGATGTGGATGCACAACACAACAAGGAAATAGTGCAGGCCCTACTCGAAAAGCAGGAGCAGGAAAACCAGGAACAGCAGAACAGCGAAGGTGATCAGCAACAGGACGAGCAGGAAGGCGATCAACAAGAACAGCAGAACCAGGAACAACAGCAACAACAGAGTCAGGATCAGCAGCAACAGAGTCAGGATCAGCAGCAACAGGCCGGCGAGCAAAACGAGCAGCAGGAACAGCAGAGCCAGGACCAGGCGCAACAGGGCGAACAGGAGAGCGAAGAAGGCGAACAACAGGAGCAGGAACAGAACCCGTCCGAAAGCCAGGCCAGCAAGGAAGAAGAGCAGGCTATGCAGCAATGGCTGCAGCGTATTCCGGATGATCCAGGTGAACTATTGCGCAACAAATTCCGATATCAAAGCCAGCAGCGGGCCTTCGAGCTCATCCAGAATCCTGCCATGGCTGAACAACAGGCGGCACAGCAGATATGGTAAGAAGATTATTCCTGTTTATGGTGATGGCCGGTTTTGCGTTGCAGGTCCTTGCGCAAAATCCGCCGTTGTCTGCTTTTGTGGATCGCACAGAAATATCCATCAATGACGTGCTAACACTGACCCTGCGCATAGATGCCAAGCTTGGCAGCGCCAACCCTTCGCTGTCCGGACTCAATCGCGAGTCGTTTGAACAGGTCGGTGGCACCAGTACACGCAGCACTTACACGAACAATAACGGCAATATTCAATCATGGACTGAGTACAGCATCATGCTGCGCCCGCTCAAGACCGGGATATTGACTATTCCCGCATTCAGGGTGAATGGCGAAGTTTCCAATCCCATCACGATCACTGTCGGCGATGCTGCGCAGACAACATCCAGTGATGAGAGTGAAGAAATTTTTATCGAGTCAACCGTCAGCAAAGACACGGTCTATGTCCAGGAACAG
>CAIYIP010000370.1 GCA_903926285.1 uncultured Gammaproteobacteria bacterium | reverse complement strand
TGCTATAATAAAAATGGCACAGAATTTTGTAGGGTCAAACAATATTAATTTATTAGAACCAAACGGACAATTTGGATGTTTATCGCCAGAAACCAATATATTATTATGGGATAATACGATCGCGAGTCGCGGTTTTTCCGGGGCCAGTTGCATTGAACGGGCCTTTTATTTCAACAGTATCGACAGTCCCTTGCACACTGTACACACCGTATATGTCATTGACGCCCGTGGGACGCTTGAGGTCCACAATGCCGACAGTGATGTCATGTTTGCCAGCAGTGACAGGCAGACGAAAGTTGCGTGCGTCCGTTACGTCCAGATGCTTGCCGTCCAGTGTGATATCCATACGAATATTGGGGTTGCGGCCGAACCCCCCGCGTATGCTGAACTCATATTCGGCATCCAGTGGAAAATTATGTTCAAACTTCATGCCGCCACGCGTACCGAGGGGTAAGCCTTCGATATGCTGATCCTGGGCAAGGTTAGCGGGAGCCGTATAAGCAGTTGACGATTCGGTAGCCGTCATGTCTCCAACAACAGCGCGACTGATTTTCATCGATGTCGAGGTATAGCCCTGAATCAATGCAGGAGAAAAGCCGAGACCTGACGCGATATTATCGAAACCTTCACTTGCATCATCTTTGGGCAACATTGCTGCCACATTAATCTCTATACCGAAAATATCGCGAATTGCGTTGGCATATTCACTTCGATTGAGACGGTGCAGGGCAGGTACAGCTGGAATCGTTGCAACAGAGCTGTCGAGACGATCCTCAAGCTGTGCAGCAAATCCGTCCATAACAGTTCGATCAGGGCGATCCTCACCTTTGGGAGGCATCATCCCCGCGCGCACTTTGCGGACTATTTTTTCCCAGACTTCGGCATCATGGTCGACATTGTCATAATTCAGGCCTTCAATATCGAGGCTGCCCGCCCAGTCTTCGGCGTTGTGGCATTTAAGACAATACTGGTCCAGAAATTCAGGAGTTTGCTGAGCCGAAGCGGTTGCCGCGGCGATTGCGAGAAACAAAGCCGGAAATTTGTAAGTCATACGTTTCATCTAATTTCTTTACCCTGCGCGGTCAGCAGTTCGGTGATCACAATCACCGAACTTGGTTTGGCTTCGGGCGCATGAGTAGCCAGAAACACTCCTTTGGCCCAGTCAAGTGATGAGCGATTTTCCTTGTCCAATGCAGTCAGGTCAGCACCTTGGCCTGCGAGAAAACGAATAATGTCGTCCGAGCCTCGGTTAGCCGCGCCATGCAGGGCAGTAATGCCCATTGAATTGGCATGATTCACGTCCATGCCCAAATCCAGGCACATTTTAACGGCTTCGAGCAAACTCTCGGGAGACTCCGTGAAAGTTTGAGAAATTACCCAGTTCACCCCAGCGGCCGCCATTAATGGAGTCGTACCTTCGAAAGTATATATATGGGGATCTGCCTTGTTTTCAAGCAGAAGCTTCATGGTGGTAACGTCTCCTGCCAGCGCAGCAGTCAAAAAGGGTGTTTGCCCGGTAAAGTCAACCCATTCCAGAGAGCCAGTGATAGCAAGCAAATAGTGGCGAAAAGGGGGAGTTTCCTTGGTGCGGGCATTTACATCCGCTCCCTTGGCAATGAGTTCTTTGATGACTTCAAGCACAGCATCACGATCGATGTTGTGCTCGAAAGTGCCGTTGTGAAGATAAAGATTACGAACGTTGACTGCTTCCCAAAGTGGGCTCCGGCCATACCAGTCCTGATCATTGATCAGAGCATCCTGTTCAATCAGAAAATGCGCCATTGGCATATTATTGTTGGAAACAGCCATCAGGAGCGGCCAGATGCCATTGGCTTCCTTTGCGTCCAGTTCGGCGCCAGCTTTTAACAGCTTCTGGGCGACATCAACATGGCCGTGACGGGCGGCGTAATGTAGAGGAGTCAAACCGCCCGGTTGTGGCTCGCGGCGGCCACGATCAGCTGGAACGCCACCTCTCAGGATGCCCATGCCGAAGCCAAATCCCGGTACAGAGTTAGGTGCTACAAAAGGGGGTGTTTCACCTATTGGTGTGCTGGCGTTGGGATCTGCGTCGTGGTCGAGCAGCATTGCCACGACATCCGCATGTCCTTCGCGAGAGGCGATCATAAGGGCTGTCTGATTGAAAGTCGCATCACGCATATCCACTTCTGCGCCGTGATCAATGAGGGCTTCCACACTACCTATGACACCTACGGCAGCAGCGGTCATGAGCATGCTTTCGCCGCTTGGTTCAAGGCCATTTACGTTCGCGCCTGCATCGAGCAGCAGCTTGACCATGTCAGGACTGCCGTTTGTGATAGCCAGGTTCAGTGGACTGACGCCGTTGGTAGTCAGTCCGTTTGGATCGGCGCCCGCTTTGAGCAGTTCCTGCACGCTGTCGATGGCATCAATACGCACCAGCCAATGCAAGGCGGGGGTTTCAAACTCGCCAATGCTGTTGGGGTCTGCGCCCTGTTCTAGCAGAGCATGCACCGTGTTCAGGTCGCGATTCATGGCAGCATTGGGGAGGCGGGGATCAGCTTCGGCTAATGCAGTGCCGGAAGCCAGGGCGTAGCAAAGGGCAAGGCCTGTGATCACTGGTGGGGGGAAAGTAAGCGTGCTTACCCTGAACATACGCACTCCGGAATCTGGTCGACAAAATGTGTGGGGGGAGTAGAGGGCACCTAGTAGCGCGTGCTTTATCTTTACATATCTAAATCTTATATTCTCCGGGCGGGGGCAAGTCAAGCTGCGGGGTTGACCTGTCACATTACTTCCAAGATTTGGGGGCTGTTACGAGCAGACCCTGCAAAATTAATCCCTTACAATCTTTTTGGTGTTCCTTTTTGATCAACTTGACGAGTTAAAAATTTGTGTCGGCTCCCATCCTCTCCATCCAGCGTTTCAGTGGTCCGGCCCTGAACGCTTACATCGATAACATTGCGCAGCTACGCATAGAAGTGTTCAGGGATTTCCCCTACCTATACGATGGCAACGTGGAATATGAGCGCAACTACCTCCAGACGTATATTCGTTGCCCGCAAGCCGTGGTGGTCGTCGCGTTTGTGGGTGACGAGGTGGTGGGAGCGTCGACGGGAATCCCCATGCAGTTCGAGGAAGCCAGTTTCCAGCAGCCCCTTATTGAGCATGGTTATGATCCCGCCCAGATTTTCTACTGTGCCGAATCGGTGCTGCGGCGTGATTATCGCGGGCACGGACTGGGGGTAAAATTTTTCGAAGAGCGCGAGGCGCATGCTCGCAGCCTAGGTGACTTTGTCTATTCCTGTTTCTGCGCGGTAGTCCGCCCCCAGGATCACCCGCTACGACCGGAGGGCTATCAGCCGCTCGACAGGTTCTGGCAGAAGCGCGGCTACAGCAAACATCCCGAGTTGGGAGCCTACTATTCGTGGAAAGATATAGACCAAACAGACAGTACTTCTAAAAGACTGGAGTTTTGGTTAAAGTCGGCCGCCCGTTAAAAATACATCTGCTGCAACCGCAGCGTCATAATAAATTCCAAACTTTTCTGCAGGGGAAATCATGTCACCACAACAACTTAAGTTTCGTCGCGAGTTCCTCAAATTTCTGGCTGCCAGCCCTTTGCTGACTTCATATAAGGCCTTTGCCCAGGAAGTTGAAGAAACGCTCGCACAGCAATTGAAAGATCCAAGTGAGGTCGTCAATGTTTTTGAAATGCAGGAAATTGCCCGCGAAAATGTACCGCCTGCGCATTTTGGTTACCTGAGTTCAGGTGTCGACAGCGATGGTACCTTGCACGCCAACCAGATGGGTTATTCACGCTATCAGATTCGTCCCCGGCGTCTCGTTGATGTATCTACTATTGATACCAAAATAAATTTCCTCGGAGCGAGCGCCGATTCTCCAATCATGCTCAGCCCGATTGGCAGCTGCGCAGCGTTCCATAAAGATGGTGAAATCGGTGCAGCACGTGCGTCTGCCGCCAAGAATACCCACATGATTATTTCCACCCAGGCGTCGGATCCAATCGAGCAGGTGATGGAAGCGCGCGACGGCAAAGGCATGTGGTTCCAGTTGTATTCCACGAACGTTTGGGAAAATACCGTAGCCATGCTCAAGCGTGCTGAAGCAGCCGGCTGCACGACGGTGTGTTTTACCATTGATTTGCCCGGTGGCCGTAATACCGAAACTTCTGCTGTGATGGCGCGCAAGGACACCCGCTTCTGCGAAGAATGTCATTACCCTGGGAAGATCAAGCCTCTTTTTGAGGGCCTGGCGCAAAGTGGACTGGTCGATCCTGCTCTTACTTGGGAAGTAATTTCCCGCATGAAAGAAGTCACCAAAATGAATGTCGTGGTCAAAGGCCTGGAAGTAGGCGAAGACGCAGCATTGGCAGTATCTGCCGGTGCCGATGGCATCATCGTTTCCAACCATGGTGGCCGTGCCACTGATACTGGTCGCGGTACTATCGAGTGCTTGTCCGAAGTGGTGGCAGCAGTTAATGGCCGTGTGCCGGTTATGGTTGATGGCGGCATCCGCCGCGGAACTGATGTATTCAAGGCGCTTGCGCTGGGTGCAACAGCCGTTGGTATTGGTCGTCCCTATTGCTGGGGCCTCGGTGCTTTTGGCCAGGCTGGAGTAGAGCGCGTAATTGATCTGTTGAATCGCGAATTTGCCATCTGTATGCGTGGCAGCGGCACTATTTCTCTGGCTGCTATCGATGCTTCGTATGTGCAG